>NZ_JAMQHY010000002.1:0-103048 GCF_023845705.1 Clostridium sp. ZBS15 | reverse complement strand
ATGCCACTTTACCTATTGCATATATCAACACGTTGCTAAAACATAGCAATTTTAAAAAATTATTATTTTAATACATAAAAAGGGATTTATTATATGATATAATAGTCTAATCAATAATAAGTATTATATTTATGAAAATACTACATAATGAAAGGAGAAACTACTTTAAATTATATCTAAATTTTTAACTTTGTAATTTAAGTAGCGAATTTTATGTTTACAGATATACTTAATTTTAAAATATTTAATGGCAGCAAAAAAGAACTGATGAAATACATAGAGAAATTTGAAAAGATAAATATTATATCAGGAAATCCAGAGATATTATTTAATGGATTAAATGATAAAATACTTAATAGATGTTTTAAAGAAGACAACTCAGTAATTATTCCTGATGGGGTAGGGACAGTTCTTGCTTCTAAATTGTTAAAAAATCCAGTAAAAGAAAAAATAGCTGGAATAGAGGTTATGAAAGATCTTTTATCAAAAGCTAATTTAGAAAATAAATCTATTTATTTATTAGGAGCAAAAGAAGAAGTAATTCAAAAATGTGCGGAAAATATTAAAAATGAATTTAATAATTTAGATATATGCGGTTTACATAATGGATATTTTGATTTAGATAGTTGTGCTGAAATAATAGATGAAATAAAAGAGAAAAAGCCTTGGGCTATTTTTATTGCTATGGGATGCCCAAGACAAGAATATTTTATTGAAAAATATATGGATATATTACCTTGTAATATATTTATGGGTGTTGGAGGAAGTTTTGATATATTTTCAGGAATTTCTAAAAGAGCACCTAAATGGATGATAAATTTAGGACTTGAATGGCTTTACAGGGTGACAAAGGAACCTTGGAGAATAACAAGACTTACTTCTATACCTAAGTTTTTAATAAAAGTATTAAAGTATAATAAAAGGTGATAAATATGAAGAAGAATACTTTATTAAAATCTACTTTAATAATAATGATAGTATCGTGTATAAGCAGAGTTATAGGTTTTGTTAGAGATATGCTTATTGCAAATAATTTTGGAGCTGGTATGTATACAGATGCATATAATATTGCTGTTACTGTACCGGAAACTATATTTATGCTTATAGGCCTTGCAATCTCTACATCATTTTTACCAGTGCTAAGTAAGATAAAAGCGAAAAAAGGCAAAAATGAAATGTATTATTTTGCTAATAATGTGATTAATATATTATTTATTATTTCAGTTATATTTTTTGCTATAACTAGTATTTTCTCAAAAGAAATAGTTATGGCTTTGGGAAAAGGGTTTGATACAGAAACAACTATTTTAGCAATTAGATTAACTAGAATTACACTGATTAATTTATTATTTATGTCAATTAACGCATGTTTTACATCATTATTACAAGTTAATGAAGATTTTGTTATACCATCAATATTAGGTTTGTTTTTTAACTTACCTATGATAGTGTATTTACTATTTTTTAGAAGTTATGATATTATTGGATTAACTATAGCTAATGTTATAGGAAACTTTTTTAGAGTAGTAGTTCAAGTACCATCGTTAGTATCACATGGGTATAAATATAAATTTTTTGTTAACTTAAAAGATGAAGGATTAAGATCCATTTTATTCTTAATAATTCCAGTGGTTATAGCAGCGGGTGCAAATTCTCTAAATATGATAGTTGACAAAAGAATTGCATCATCATTAGAGATAGGATCTATTTCAGCATTAGGTTATGCAGAAAAGCTTATATTTTTTATAAATAGTATAATAACAACATCTATATCCAGTGTTGCATATCCTATGATGGCTAATGCTAGGAATGCAAAAAAAATAGATGAGTTTGTAGAATTATTAAAAAAATCTCTTATATATTTAGCTCTAATTTTAATACCAATTACAGTTGGAGTTATAATATTTAAAGAAGATATTGTAAGTATTATATATGAAAGAGGAAAATTCACAGAATATGCAGTAAAATTAACAAGTTTAGCTTTACTTGGATATACAGTTGGAATATTTTTTACTGGAATGAGAGATATATTAAATTCTACTTTATTTTCTATGGGAAAAACTAAGATTACAACTGTAAATGGAATTATAGGAGTAATCATAAATATATGTTTAAGCATAATATTATCAAAAACTATAGGAATATATGGAGTAGCATTAGCATCTTCTATAGCTATGATGATAACTTCGATTTTATTATTTATTAGTATTACAAAATTAGAACGTAATTTTACTTATAAAGATTTATTTGTTAAAATATTCAAGATAATTATTAATTCAATTTTAATGGGATTAGTCATTATTACATTTATAAATTTTATGGATGAAATAATACCAAAAATAATGATTATTATTTTTGGAACTATTATTGGTATCATAAGCTATTTTATATTATGTAATTTATTTAATATAAAAGAGGTACAGGAGATAAAAAATTTATTTTTAAACAAAGTAAAGAAGAAATAATAGGAGGACATATGAAAATATTATTTATAGCTTGTTATTCTCCATTAATAAATAATTCAGCTGCAATAGAAACTTTGCAGTATTTAAATAAATTAAGCGAAATTCCAGGAAATGAGATACATTTATTAACTGTTAATTTTCCTAAAAATTCAATATATTATGATGAATATTTATTTTCTATGATGGATAGCAAAATAAAATATCATTTAATTGATGGTGGAGTAATATTTAAAAAATTTATTCCTAGAAAGCAAAGTGTATCTAAGATAAATAAAGAATCTATAAAAAATAGAAAAATTTTAAGAAGGATTAAAAATGCACTTGTAATACCTGATATGTATTATGGATGGGCTAAAAAAGCAGCGAAGTATGGAATTCAACTTATGCAACAAGAAAAATTTGATGTTATATTTTCAATGCATGAGCCGCCATCTTCTCATTTGTGTGCATACTATATAAAAAGAAAATTCAAAAATATACCATGGATTACATATTGGAGTGATCCTTGGCTTAAGGATTCAACACGTCAAAATTCTTTTATATTAAAAAAACTAATCGAAAAGAATATGGAAAAGAAGGTTGTTGAATTATCAGATAAATTTATTTTTGTAACTGAAGAAAATAGAAAAGATTACTTAAATCAATACAAAGTTGTTGAAGCTAAAAGCGATTTTACTTATATATTAAATAGAGGATTTGATAAAGAATTATATAATAAATTATCATTAGAAAATACTCCATCACTTATACAAAACAATAAAATTAACATGGTTTATACAGGAGAAATATTTACTAAATTAAGAAATATAAATCCTTTCATTGAAGCGTTAGAAGAGATTAAAAATGAAAATAAAGATGACTATGAATTACTTAATATTTTATTTTTTGGCAACATAGATGATATTGAAGTTAAAAGAAAATTAAGTAATCTAGAAATAGCAAAAGTTTCATCTAGAATACCTTTTGATGAAGCACTTAAGTATATATTAAATTCAGAAATATTACTTTTATTTGGTAATAAAAATTCTAAACAAATACCTGCAAAAATATATGATTATTTTGGAACGGATGCAAGAATTTTTGTTATTTATGGTGATGATAATGATCCAATTAAAGATATAGTTGAGAATAATGAAAAGTGCATTAATGCTAGTAATTCTGTTAAAGAAATAAAAGATAATATATATAGGTTAATAGGCTTATATAAAAGTAATAATATAAAGTCAGAACCAGATTATAGATATGAATGGAATAGCATAGTTAAGAAGCTAAATACTATATTAGAAGAGAAGTGATAAAAATGCATATTATGGTAATACCATCGTGGTATTCATCACCAAGAAATAAAGTTCATGGAAGCTTTTTTAAAGAACAGTTTAAAGCATTATCTAATAGTGGTGAAAAAATTACGGTGGCTTATAATGAAATTTGGCCACTTACGTTAATTGGTAAAACAAAAGAAAAAAGAAAAATTAATTTTAGTATAGAAGATAACCTTAGAACTTATAGATATAAAGATTTTAATTATTTTCCTAAGAATCCATTAATGTTTAAAAGCTTTAATAAGAGAATGGATAAATTATATAAAGAAATAGTTAAAAAAGAAGGTAAAGTTGATATAATACATGCCCATTCTGCAATGTGGGGTGGAATTTCTGCAGCTTATATAAGTAAAAAATATAATATACCATTAGTTATAACAGAGCATTCATCACTAAAGTATGCAAAATATTTAAAATATAGTTATAGAAAACATATTTATAAAGCTTATGAAAGTTGTGACTCATTAATAGCAGTAGGTAATGGCTTAAAAAAGGAACTTAACACATATGTAAATAGAGATATAGAAGTTATTCATAATATGGTTGATTTATCTTTATTTAATACGGAAGCAGAGTGCAATAAAGACGCAAAAAATAATACGCTTACTTTTTTCTCATGTGCTTTTCTTGAAGAGGGAAAAGGTATGGAATTATTAATAAAATCTTTTAAAGAAGTGTTTATTAATGAAGATGTGGTACTTAAAATAGGGGGAGACGGGTCTCTAAAATCTTTATTAGAAGAATTAGTTAAAAGTATAGGTATGGAAAAACAGATATTTTTTTTAGGGGCGTTATCAAGGCAAGAGGTAGCTAATGAAATGAAAAATTGTGATATATTTGCATTACCATCAGAACATGAAACCTTTGGCGTTGTATATATAGAGGCTTTAGCTTGTGGCAAACCTGTTATAGGTGCTAAAAATGGTGGCGCTGAAGATATAATAACTAAAAAAAATGGAATTATTATTGAAAAAAACAATGAAGAGCAATTAATATCTGCATTGAAATATATGAAAGAAAATTATAAAAATTATGATGAAAGCAATATTAGAGATATGACAGTTAAAAATTATTCAGAAGATTTATTGGTAAAGAATTTGAAGGGAGTGTATAAAAAAGTAAATGAAAGAGGTATTAAATAAAATTTACAATTTTATAGGTAACAGATTATATTTTAGATTACTATATATATTAGTCAGCTTAGGTTTTGCAACTATTTTTTTATATGTTCCAGCAATAAAAAAATTAAATACTATTGTTTTAGCATGGGGTATTTTACTAATATTAATTATGATATTTAAAGATTATAAAACAAGAAAGATATATAAATTTGATATTCCAATAATTTTATTTATAATTTTTACTTTAGCACTTAACATATTTTCTTATAGGACTACGGAAAACATCAAAATATGGATAGTTAATTTAATGATATTTACATCTTTATATACAATAGATGTATTTAAAAGCAAAAGGCAAAATATAAAAGAAATGAATATTATATCATATTTTTATATTGCTTTAATGTTACCATTATCAATAGTATCATTATATGTGGACTATAAGAAGATAACTATACAAGCAACCGATATGGTATTTGGAACAGGTCGATCATTTGGAATTTTTGTAAATCAAAATGCTTTATCTATAGCAGCAGGATTAGCAGTTGTATTAAGTATATATTTAATGTTAAAAAATAATAATATTAAGATGAAAATATTATTATTTCTAAATGTTATTATACAGGGTATTACAATGGTAAAAGCAAATGGGAGAAGTTCATATTTGCTTATAATTGCTGTAATATATTTATTTATATTTGTATATTTAAAAAGTAAACATTTAAGAATAGCGTTATTAATAATTCCATTATTATGTTCAAGTGTATTATTAACTTTTGATGAAGACAGACTACATAGCTTTACAAGTGGAAGAAATATTTTATGGAAATCAGCTAGTTTTGTTATAAAAGACAATCTGTTGCTTGGAGTAGGAAATTCAGATTTAATAGAAGCAGTAAGAAATGCTAGAATAGTTGAATATTTACCAGGAATAGAATATGGTGGACTTCATAATATTTATCTTCAAATAGCAACTGTAAATGGAATTATTTCATTAGCATTAATTTTAATTTTTCTAATAAGTATTATGGTATTTATAATAAAGAGATTAGATAAGCTGAAGGGGAAAGAAAAGCTTCAAATGACTACAATATCTTCCATGTTACTTGGAATATTAGCAGTAAATGCATTTGAAAGTAATTTAGTTTATATAATAAGTTTTATATCTATTATGTTCTGGATATATCTTGGATATATAATATCTATATTAGATAATAAAAATATAAGCAATAATAAATAAGGGGGATTTTTAATGGAATTTTATAAACAAACAATTAAAGAATTTATTGGGGATGTAGAAAGTGATAAAGCATCACCAGGTGGCGGAAGTGTAGCAGGGCTAATAGGTGCATTATCAGGTGCACTGAATTCAATGGTATATTCTTTAACAGTAGGTAAGAAAAAATACCAACAATTAGATGAAGAAATTAAAACTATGATAGATGATTTTAGAGAAAAATCTAAAGGATTTACATATAGAAGCCTAGAGCTTATGGAAGAAGATCGAAATGGATTTTTAAAGTTAATGGATTGCTACAAACTTCCTAAAGATACAGAAGAAGAAAAAAGCAATAGAAATAATGCTATAAAAGAAGGTACAAAAGAAGCTATGTTACCACCATTAAAATTAGCAAGAGAATCTTTTGAGTTTTATAAAAATTTAGATGTTATGAGCCAATATGGCAACAAAATGCTTTTATCAGACTTAGGCATGTCAGCAATATTATTACACTGCACTATAGAGAGTGCAATAATGAATGTCAAAGTTAATTTAAATGGCTTAAGAGATGATGAAATATTCTTTAATGAAATAAAAGAAGAATTAGATGATTTATTTAATAAATCTAAAGATAAAAAAGAAGAAATTGTAGCACAAGTAAATTCAGTTATATTTCAAGAATAATAATTTGCAATTAAATCTATGCATATATAAACATCTTTAAAAATTATAGTCTTAAATAGAAAAGGGACTATGCATAGTTTTTATTCATTATGCATAGTTCCTTTTTATATATTTAAAAGCATTGTTTAAGAATAGTCTAAATATCTTTATTCTGTTGGAAGTTCATTTAAGGATTTAAATTCATATCCATCATCTTGTAATTTTTTTATAACAGTATCTAATATTTTAGCATTAGTATCAGATACAGCATGAAGAAGCATTATACATCCGGGATGAGCACCATTAGTTATCTTATTTATTGCAAAACTTTCAGCAGGTTGATTTTTTACTAACCAATCTTTATAAGCAAAACTCCAAAATACAGATTTATATCCTAAGTCTTTTGTCATTTTTAAAGAATCTTTTGAATATTTACCCATTGGTGGTCTAAAATATTTTGGCATATCTTTCCCTACAACCTTTTTATAAGCTTCCTCTACTTCAGTAAATTCTGATTCAAATTTAGCTTTATCATGAATTGATGCCATTGAAGGATGATGAGATGAATGATTACACACTAAATGTCCCTCATCAACCATTCTTTTAATTAAGTCAGGCTCAGTATCAATATAAGGTTTAACAACAAAAAAGGCAGCAGGTACATTTAATTTTTTTAATGTATCTAATATTTTACCTGTATTACCATTTTCATATCCTTCATCAAAAGTAAGATATATTACTTTTTTAGATGTATCTCCTAGATAACAAGCATCATTTTCTTTTAGGAAATCTACTGACTCTTTTGGTCCTTCAGCTACAATATCCTTACCTTTACCTACATAATACCAATTTAGTTCTCCTTGATCAGAAAACAATGAAAATATATCTTTAACTTTATTTTCTTCAAATTCTATAAATTGTTCCATTTCATCTTCCTTGGGCTTTTTGGATTTGGCATTAATAGGTGTAGCAAGAGAATTTATAGTTAATACTGAAACTAATAAAGCTAAAATTGATTTTTTATAATATTTTTTCAAATTTCCACCTTCTATCTTAAAATTATTTATTTTAGCTATATTTAAAAATAGCATTGATGTTGTAGTATAAAACAAACTCCAATTTTATTTAGCATATATACTAAAACACCAATAGTGGCTTAAAATATAGCTTATTTTACATAACGTTTTCTAAATATTATATAGAATAATAAATTTCTACAGATTTAGAATATGTTCATATAAAATATTGTTTGTATTTTATCAAACTATTAATCATGGTAATTTCTATTAAATATAGATTTTTATTTAAGTAACTATTTATTTTAGATGTGTTAAAGCAAAATTCTCTGCCTACAAGCTTCATACTATAACATCAAACATATTTAGTTGAAAAGAAAGACGTTCTAGAGTATAATTTTTAAAGGTGTATTAAATGTTAGAAAGGACTGTACATAAATGAAGTTAGGAATTGTAGGATTGCCGAATGTAGGTAAAAGTACATTATTTAATGCGATAACAAAAGCTGGAGCAGAATCAGCTAATTACCCATTCTGTACCATTGAACCAAATGTGGGAGTAGTTAGTGTTCCAGATAAGAGATTAGATGTCTTAGAAAAGATGTATAACACAAAGAAAAAAATATATACAGCAATAGAATTCTATGATATAGCAGGATTAGTTAAAGGAGCTTCAAAAGGTGAAGGTTTAGGAAATAAATTTTTAGCCAATATTAGAGAAGTTGAATCAATAGTTCACGTTGTAAGATGTTTTGATGATGAAAATGTTGTTCATGTTGAAGGTACTGTTGATCCAATAAGAGATATTGAAACTATAAACTTAGAATTAATTTTTTCAGATTTAGAAGTTTTAGAAAGAAGAATGGAAAAAGGTATAAAACTTGTAAGATCTGGTGATAAAACTGCTAAGTTTGAATATGGAATTATGGAAAAAATTAAAGAACAATTAGAATCTAATAAACCAGCAAGAACTTTAGAATTTACAGATGAAGAGCAAGCTTTTGTAAAAGGATTATTCTTAATTACTTCAAAGCCTGTTTTATATGCTTGTAATATTTCCGAAGATGATGTTATGGAAGGAAACTTCGAAAATAAATATGTGAAAACAGTAAAAGAATATGCAGCATCTGAAAATTCAGAAGTAATAGTTGTAAGTGCTAAAATAGAAGAAGAATTATCTGGATTAGAAGATGATGAAAAAAATGAAATGTTAAGAGAATATGGATTGGAAGAATCTGGTCTTGATAAGTTAATTGAAGCAAGTTATAAATTATTAGGACTTATGAGTTTCTTAACAGCTGGAGTTCAAGAAGTTAGAGCTTGGACTATTAAAAGAGGGACTAAAGCTCCACAAGCTGCTGGTAAAATTCATACTGATATTGAAAGAGGATTTATCAGAGCTGAAGTTGTTGGATATGATGATCTAGTTGAATGTGGATCAGAAGCGGCAGCAAAAGAAAAAGGTAAGTTCAGACTTGAAGGAAAAGATTACATAATGGAAGATGGAGATGTAGTTAACTTCAGATTCAATGTATAACATATTTTTTAATACTAAGAGGAACCTTTGATTGAAGGTTCCTTTTTTCTTTAAAAAATTATATTTTTAAAATTAAACTTTTATTATGTAAGGATATATTTAGAAGAAAAATAATATATATACTTTAAGAATGTTAATAAGGAGTTATTTTATGGAAACAAAAAAATCATTACGTAATTTAAGTTTTTGGATAATTTTATCTATAATATTTAATCTATTTATTTTTCATTTTAAGGGAGAAAGTGCTGCAATTGAATATTTTGGAGGCTACATAATAGAAATGTCTTTAAGCTTGGATAATTTATTCTTATTCTTAATGATATTTTCAAGCTTTGGAATAAGAGAAGAATATCAAGAAAGAGTTTTATTATATGGAGTTATTGGAGCTATGGTACTACGTCTTATATTTATTTTACTTGGTGTTACGATAGTAAATAAATTCCATTGGATTCTTTATATTTTTGGAGTGATATTATTATTCAGTGGATTTAAAATGTTGTTTTCTAAAGAAGATAATATACAATTTCATGATAATTTTGCTGTTAAATTATTAAGGAAGGTTATGCCCGTAAGTAATACGATTAATAATAAGAAGTTTTTTGAAAGAAAAAATAAAATTCTTTATGCAACTCCATTATTTGTTGCTTTATTAGTTATAGAATTTTCAGATGTAATATTTGCTTTGGATTCAATACCAGCAATATTCTCAATAACTACAGACACATTTATAGTGTATACATCTAATATATTTGCAATACTTGGATTAAGAAGTATGTATTATGTACTAGCTAAAATGAATAGCATGTTTAGATTTATGAAATATGGAGTTGGATTTATATTAATGTCTACAGGAATAAAGCTTATAATACTTCACTTTGGAATTGAGATATCAGTTGTAAATTCAGTACTAATAATAATGATAATATTACTTACAAGCATTTTATTATCATTATTATTTGATGGTACAAAGAAAGAAAATAGATGCTAAATTATAAGTATATACCTTGTAGTAAAAGGGTGAAATTAATTAAAAATATTTAAATGGTATTTACCTTTTTAAATATAAGGTGTATTATATATTAAAAGATAATTATTATTTTTTAATAAAGAATATTTATAGTTAAAAGGGGAAATATATATATGAAAATTGTTGTAATAGGATGTACTCATGCAGGAACAGCTACCATTGTTAATTTAAAGGAACGCTATCCAGAAAGTGAAATAACAGTTTATGAAAGAAATGATAACATATCGTTTTTATCATGCGGTATTGCTTTAAGTATAGGAGGGGTTGTTACTGAAACAGAAAAGCTTTTCTATAATTCACCAGAAAATTTAAAATCTCTTGGAATTTTAACTAATATGAAACATGATGTTTTAGATATAGATTTTGATAATAAAAAAATTAAAGTTAAAAATTTAGATTCAGAAGAAATTTTTGAAGATAATTATGATAAATTAGTTCTTACTCTAGGATCTTGGCCAATAGTACCTAAATTTGAAGGTGGAGAATTAGAAAATATTATTTTATGCAAAAATTATAATCATGCAAAAGTTATTGAAGAAAAATGTAAAGATGCAAAAAATGTAGTTATAATAGGGGCAGGATATATTGGTGTTGAACTTGCAGAAGCTTTTCAAATGAAAAATAAAAATGTTACTTTAATTGATGCAGAAAAAAGGATAATGGCTAAATATTTAGATGAAGAATTTACTGATATAGCAGAAACAGAATTTAAAAATCATAATGTAAATCTAGTTTTAGGTGAAAAGGTAAAATGTTTTAAAGGTGAAAATGGTAAAGTAACACATGTAGTAACTGATAGTGGAACTTATGAAGGGGATTTAGTTATATTATGTATTGGCTTTGCACCTAGCGCAGCATTAGTAAAAGGAAAATTAGAAACATTACCTAATGGTGCAATCATAATAGATGAGTATATGAGAACAAGCAAAGAAGATGTTTTTGCAGCTGGAGATTGTTGTGTAGTAAAATATAATCCAGCAGGTGATACAAGATATATTCCACTTGCAACAAATGCTGTTAGAATGGGAACATTAGTTGCAATGAATATAGAAAAGCCAACATTAAAGTATATGGGTACTCAAGGAACATCAGGTATTAAGATATACGAAAAGTGTATAGCTTCAACTGGACTAACAGAAGAAGTTGCAAAAAGTACAACTTCATTTAATGTAGAATCAGTAGTAGTTAAAGATAATTATAGACCAGAATTTATGCCAACTTTTGAAGAAGCATGCTTAAAATTAGTTTTTGATAAAGAAACAAGAAGAGTTCTTGGTGGCCAAATAATATCTAATTTAGATTTAACACAATTTATGAATACACTTTCAGTAGTTATTCAAAATAATATGACTGTTGAAGAACTCGCAATGACAGATTTCTTCTTCCAACCACATTTTAATAAACCTTGGAGCTTATTAAATATAGTAGCTTTAGAAGCTATGAAAAAATAATTTAAAAAAGTATAGTTAATATTGAAAAATATTAACTATACTTTTTTTATGTAGGAAATTGTGGAATTTTTTATTTCCACTTTCAACTAATAAAATATGGTACAACTATTTTGTTCTTCTATACAAAGATATTTAAACAATAAATAACTAAGACTGAAGAAACTGCAACAATAAGCAAATCTTTTTCAAAATATGCTAAAACTATAGCAGCTAAAGTTCCTACAGTTGAATATAACATGTTTTCTGTACTATAAAATATACTAGGAAATGTCATAGCACCTAAAACAGCATATGGAATATAATTCAAGAGAGATTTAATAAATATTGAGTTTATTTTTTTGTTAAATATAGTTAATGGAATTACTCTAGGTATGTAAGTAACTACAGCCATAATTATTACACAAACAATTATATACATTTATAAATCCTCCTTTATAGGAAAAAGATAAGCACCAATTGCAGAAGAGACTATTGATGCAACAATAACAACAAATCCAGAAGAAACTTTATTTAAACAAGGAATATATCTAAAGATACAACTAATTGTAACAGCAATAATAACCACTACTAATATAGGCTTGGACTTTTTAATTTGTGGTATTATTAAAGCAATAAACATAGCGTATAAGGCTATACCTAAAGAATCTTGTAAAGAAGCAGGTAATATTTTAGTAGTTACAGCACCTATAAAAGTTCCTAATGCCCAACCTAAATATGGAAGAGTCATTAATCCTAACATAAATTCAGAACTTAATTCATCTTTTTCAAGTGATGCAAGTGTAAATGTTTCATCTGTTACACCAAAGGATATTATAAAACGTTTAAACAAAGGTATTTTATATTGCATTTTTTGAGATAGAGATAATGACATAAGCATATACCTAATATTTATAACAAATATAGTTAAAGCTATTTCCAAATAAGAGGCAGAAATAAATATTAGGTTAATACCAGCAAATTGACCTGCTGATGTTAAGTTAGTCATTGATATTAATATTGCAATCCATGGACTAAGGCCTCCCCGTACAGCCATCATTCCAAAGGTAATAGAAACAGATAGATATCCAAGTGCAATTGGAATCCCTTTCTTTAAACCATATTTATAATCATCTAAATTATAAATTCTTCTTGTGTTTATAGTTTTTAATTCAATGTTTTTTTTCAAGAATAAGCCCTCCGCAAAAATAAGCAAAAATTTTTATAAATAAAATTATATCAAAAATATATTTGAAAATATATACATTAAAGTAATAGTACTGTAAATTAAAATTTTATTTTAATTTTTTTTATTTATTTAAGATACTTTTAACTAAATTTAAATAAGTATATATTAAGAAGAATTAAATCAGGAGAAATTTTATGAATTTAGTATTAATGTTTTTAATTACAGCAATAATTGTTTGGAAAAGTATATATACAGTTAAGTTAATTGTAAAATTTACGATAGAAAAAAATAAAAAGGAAAAATGTATTAATATAGTTTTATTCAATGGTTATGTCATATATTTTTATTTTTTATACAAAGCTGCTACAAATTCATTAGAATCTCCAATTGAAGGTCCAATTTGGTTAATATTAATTTTTATATTTCTTATATTTGGGAATTTACTCTATGATTTTAGAAATGGAAAAAAAAGATAAAAATTTTATTATTTGTTTAAAAAATTTAATTAAATTTCAAAAAAACTAAGTATATGGAAGGAAATATAATATTTATATAGAATAAATATTATAAAGTGGTTTAAAGTGGTTTAAAGTGGATTGAAATAGAGCTTAAATTGCTGTAAATTATTAAGGTGAGGGTAAATTAATGTTTATTGGAGAATATCAACATTCATTAGATTCTAAAAACAGAATGATTGTTCCAGCAAAGCTAAGAGAAGACTTAGGAGATAAGTTTGTAATAACCAAAGGTCTTGATGGATGTATTTATGCTTATACAATTAATGAATGGGGAATTTTGGAGAATAATCTTAAAACCTTACCTTTGACAAATAGAGATGCAAGAGCATTTGTAAGATTCTTTTTTTCTGGTGCATGTATAGTAGAATTAGATAAGCAAGGAAGAGGATTAATTCCACAAAATTTAAAAGAATATGCAGGCATAGAAAAGGACATAGTAAGTATAGGGGTATTATCTAGAGTTGAGATTTGGAGCAGGGAAAAGTGGATTAATTACAATGAATCAGATATAGATTATGATCTGATTGCAGAAAAAATGAATGATTTAGGAATATAAGGAGTTTTTAATATGGAATTTAAACATATTTCAGTTTTACTAAACGAGTGCTTAGATGCATTAGATATAAAGGAGAATGGGATTTATGTTGACTGTACACTAGGTGGAGCAGGACATTCATCTCATATATTAGAGCGTTTATCAAAGGACGGGGTATTAATAGGAATAGATCAAGACAGAGATGCTTTAAAAGCAGCAAAAGAAAGATTGAAAAGGTTTGAAAATGTAAAATATGTTCATAGTAATTTTTATGACATAGATAATATTCTTCAAAATTTAGATATACCTAAAGTGGATGGAATATTGATGGATCTTGGAGTATCTTCTTACCAATTAGACGAAGGAGAAAGAGGCTTTAGCTATATGAAAGATGCTCCTTTAGATATGAGAATGAATAGAGATAATGATTTTTCAGCTTATGAAATTGTAAATGAATATAGCGAAGATGAATTATACAAAATAATAAAAAATTATGGTGAAGAAAGATTTGCAAAAAGAATTTCAAACTGCATAGTAAATAGAAGAAGCGAAAATCCTATAAAAACTACTATGGAGCTAGTTGACATAATTAAAGCAGCTATTCCAGCAAAAGCGAGAAGAGAAGGCCCACACCCAGCAAAGAGAACTTTTCAAGCTATAAGAATAGAAGTAAATTCAGAACTTAAAATACTTAACCAAACTATTGAAGATGGTGTAAATAGATTAAACCCAGGTGGAAGAATGGCAATAATAACTTTCCATTCTTTAGAAGATAGAATAGTTAAGCTTAAATTTAGAGAACTTAATGATCCATGCACATGTCCAAAGGAATTTCCAATGTGTATTTGCGGTAAAAAACCTAGTGTTAAGTTAGTATCTAGAAAAGGAATAGAACCTACTAAAGAAGAGGTTGAAGAAAATCCAAGAAGTAGGAGTGCGAAACTTAGAATAATTGAAAAGTTATAAAATTTAATTTTTATTATGTTATAAATTAAGCGGGGATGTGAATAAATTGGAAGGAAAAGAATATGATTATATTAAAGGTAGTACAGCAGTAAAACCATCGAGAAAAAGAATAGTAAGTAGACCCAAGAAAAGTAAACAAAATTTACGAAAAGTTAAAAAGAACAAGAGCATTAAGATAAAAAATGAAAAAATAGAAGCAAGAAAAAGTACTCTTATAATATCTATATTAATAGTTTCATTAGGACTTATGACTATTGCAGGAGATGCTAAGGTTTATAATATGCAAAAGAATTTAGGGAAAATAAATAGTGAAATTAATAATGCTGAGGAAACAAATGAAGCATTAAGAGTTAAACTTTTAAAATTTGGATCTTTACAAAATATACAAGAAACTTCAGAAAAGCAGTTATCAATGATGTTACCTACTAAAGATGACATAGTAAAGATAGATTTTTCTGAAAATTATTTTGCAAATTTAGAAACAAATACTGATACTGAAGTTAACAAAAAACAGAGCTTTATATCTAAGTTTATAAGCAAATTCAGATAGTAACTTTTTATTAATTTAAAATAAGTAGTAAAGTTTAAGTGCTTAATAGCTTCATATTCTTAGATAAGTATTTTTTAGACTAATTATAAGGGGATTTTTAATTACATTACAGTTTAAAAAAGAGACACTTAATCTAATAGAAATTATATGGAGGAGTTATAAGTAGTGAAAAAACTAAATTATAAAGATAGAGCAAAAATGCGCAAAAGAATGACTGTAATTATTGCAGGATTGAGTTGTGTGTTTTTAGTGCTAAGTATTAGACTATCTTACATAATGATAGCTAAAAGGCAAGAATATGCAGCAAGAGCGGAAGAACAATGGACAAGCGAAGTAAAAATAGATGCAAGAAGAGGAAGAATATTAGACAGAAATGGCAAAGAATTAGCTGTATCTGCTAATGTGTATAGAGTTGACTTTGATTTAAATTCTATAAGATCTTTTTTAAGGCAAGATTTAACTGAAAAAAGACGAGAAAAGCTTAGTAGTGTTGGAATTAATGTAAAACCAGGACAGGAAGCCTTAACAACTGCTGATATTGCTCCTGTTATTGCAAACGCTCTAGATTTAGATTCAGAAAAGGTAAAAGAAAAATTAGAAACTAAGCTTCCAAGTGGAGCAGATGCTGGTTCAGCAACGCTTATAAGAAGAATTGAAAAAGATGCTGCTGATAAGGTAAGGGATTTAAACATTAGTGGTGTTTTGGTATCACCAGATACTAAAAGATATTATCCGAATAATAATTTTTTATCACATGTTCTCGGAAGCACTAATATTGATGGTCAAGGGTTAACTGGAGTAGAAGTACAATATAATAGTTATTTGTCCGGAGTACCTGGAATGAAAATTTCAGAATTAGATAGAAATAGTGGAGAATTACCTTATACAATATCACAATTCACACCTCCAGTAGATGGAAAGGATATAACTTTAACAATTGATGAGAATATTCAATTCTTTGCTGAAAAAGCAGCACAGCAAACATATGAAGACAATAAAGCTAAAGCAGTATCTATATTAGTTATGGATCCTAAAAGTGGAGAGGTTTTAGCTATGGTTAATAAACCTGATTTTAATCCTAATGTTCCATATGAAGGCACAGAAGATTTTGAAGGTGCAAATGAATCAGAAAAATTACAAAAGATGTGGAGAAATAGACTTGTAAATGATATGTTTGAACCAGGCTCAATTTTTAAAGTTATAACAGCAATTACTGCATTAGAAGAAAATATTGCAAATGCAAATACTGATTTTACATGTGGTGGTGGCTTACATTTTGGAAATAGATATATAAAGTGTTGGAGAACACAAGGCCATGGAGCTCAAAAGTTTCCAGATATAATTCAAAATTCATGTAATGTTGGATTTATGAAGCTTGGAGAAATGATAGGAAAAGAAAAGTTATGTGAATACATTGAAAAGTTTGGATTTGGAAAAGTAAGCGGTATTGATTTACCAGGAGAAACAAGAGGCATTGTTAAAAAGGTTGATAAAATCTCAGAAACAGACTTAGCAACTATAGCTTTCGGGCAAACTAATACTGTAAATTCAGTTCAATATATGACAGCTTTTAATGCTGTTGCAAATGGTGGTCAATTAATACAACCACATGTTATGAAGGAAATTACTCATAGTGGTGAAAATGGAGTTAAAATAGTTGATGAATCATTTAATTCTAAAGTAACGGATGTAGCAACTAAGGAAAAAACAGCAGAACTTAGAAGTTATCTTGAAAGAGTTGTAACTGGTGGATCTGGTGCAGGAACCTTTATGGAAGGGTATCATATTGGTGGTAAAACAGGAACAGCTCAAAAGGTGAATCCGGAAAATGGTACTTATGGTTCAGGACAATATATATCATCTTTTGTTGGTATGGCACCAGTAGATGATCCTAAGATAACTGTAATGGTAACAGTAGATGAACCAAGCAATGGTTCATATTATGCAGGTCAAGTATGTACACCAGCAGCTAAAATGCTATTCTCTGATATATTTAATTATTTAGATAGTAAGTTTTCTGATGAAAATTTAAGTCAAATATCTAGAGATATTATTATTCCAGAGGTTAGAGGAATGAAAGTTGATGAAGCAAAGAAAGTGTTAAAAGAATCTAAGTTAAATTTTTCTATAGATGAATCAGGTGATACTGTTATAGATATGAAGCCATATCCAGGATATGCAGTAAAGGAAGAATCTGAAATAAATCTTTACACAGGTAACAGTGGGTCTTATAATAAAAATGTTGTGATGCCTGATGTAAGAGGATATTCTAAAGATGATGCTAATCAATTATTAACTAGTATTGGAATAACACCAATCTTCCAAGGTGGAGGTATGGTAATAGAACAAAATGTTAATCCGGGAGAAGTTATAACCAAGGGCACATCGGTTAAATTAACTTTAAATTCAGATTATAAAGACTAATTAGAATACTTAAGTTAAAATTTAGCATGTGGGTTTTGCTCACATGCTAAATTATTGTAAAATAATCTTTTATAGAGTATTTAAATAACATAATAAGCATATTATTTAAGGAGATGGTTAAAAATGAACCTTAAAGATATTTTAAAGGGAATAGACTATAAACTTGTACAAGGAAGTTTAGACAAGGAAATATCTTCAATTAATTATGATAGTAGAAAGGTTAATAAGTCCGATATTTTTATTTGTATAAAAGGATATGCTACAGATGGACATAAATATATTCAAAAAGCAATTGAAAATGGCGCGTCTGTTATTATAATACAAGATGATATAGAAATATTAAATAAGAATATATCTGTTATTAAGGTAAAAGACACTAGAAAAGCTTTGGCTCTTATTGGAATAAATTATTACGATAATCCAAGTAAAAAAATGAAGATTATTGGTATAACAGGTACTAATGGCAAAACAACAACTGCATTTATGATAAAATCAATTCTAGAATCCAATGGTAAAAAGGTAGGGCTTATAGGAACTATAGCTAATTACATTGGAAATGAAAAGCTTCATACGGAAAGAACTACACCAGAATCATTAGAATTACAAGAATTATTTAATAATATGGTCAATAAGGGTGTAGAATATTGCGTTATGGAAGTATCTTCTCATTCTCTTGAATTAGATAGAGTATATGGAGTTGATTTTGAGGTTGGAATTTTTACGAATTTAACAAGGGATCATTTAGATTTTCATAAGACTTTTGAAAATTACTATAATTCTAAATTTAAATTATTTAAGAGAAGCAATATAAGAATAATTAATAATGATGATAATTATGGAAAACAAGTAATAAAAGATTTAAATAAACTAAAAGCAAAAAATATATATGATTATTCTATAAAGGAAGACTCTAATTTTAAAGCCTTTTCTGAAAAATTGGGAAGTAAGAACATAAGATTTAAAGTTAATTTAGAAAAAGATGAAGAATTTATATTATCAATACCAGGAGAATACAATATATATAATGCTTTAGGTGCTATAGGAGCATGTTATAAGTTAAATATACCAATGGAATCTATAAAAGATGGAATTAACAAAGTTATAGTTCCAGGTAGATGTGAAAGAACAGCTACTAATTATAATTTACCTTATGACATAATAATAGATTACGCTCATACTCCAGATGGATTACAAAACATCTTAGAAACTGCAAGAGGATTTACGCAAGGAAGATTAATTGCTATCTTTGGATGTGGAGGGGATAGAGATAAGGTAAAACGTCCTCAAATGGGTAAAATAGGAACTGAGATAGCAGATATAGCTATAGTAACTTCAGATAACCCAAGAAGCGAAGAGCCTATGAGAATAATAGAGGATATACTAGTAGGAATAGAAAAAGAGAATTATGAAGTTATAGAAAATAGAAAAGATGCTATAAAAAAAGCAATGGATATAGCTAAAGAAAATGATGTGATAGTAATAGCTGGTAAGGGACATGAAACATATCAAATTTTAAAAGATAAAACAATACATTTTGATGAAAGAGAAGTTGTTAAACAAATATTAGATGATAAATAATAAGAGGTGAGATTGTATTATGGATTTAACTCTAAATGAAGTACTAAAAGCAATTAATGGTGAATTGCTAATAAAAAATAATGAAGGAAATTTTGAAAAAATTTCAACTGATACAAGAAAAATTGATAAAAATAGTTTATTTATAGCATTAAAGGGTAATAATTTTAATGGAAATAATTATGTGGTTGAAGCAATAAAAGGTGGATCAACTGTTGCAATAATAGATGAAGTGAATTTTAAGTTAGAAGAGTTAAATGACAAAGGAACAGTTATTAAAGTAAATGATACAAAATCAGCATTAGGAGCTTTAGCAAAATACTATAGAGAAAAATTAGGGATAAAGGTAGTAGGTATAACAGGATCTACAGGTAAAACATCTACTAAAGATTTAGTAGCAGCCTTTTTAAGTGGAAAATATTCTGTATTTAAGACAAAAGGAAATTTTAATAATGAAATAGGGTTACCACTTATGATTTTTGAATTAGATTCAAGTTATGATATTGCAGTTCTTGAAATGGGAACAAGTAACTTTAATGAAATTCATAGATTAACTAATATTGCAAGACCTGATATGGCTATAATTACTAATGTAGGAGTATCTCATATAGAATATTTAAAGACAAGGGAAAATATTCTTAAAGAAAAATTTAGCATAACAGACTTTTTTAAAGAAAATAATACTTTAGTAATAAACTATGAAAATGATATGCTTCAAAAAGTAAATGAAGATCATAAATTTAAAATTGAAAAAATTGGATATGATAAAGAATATGATTTATATGCAGAAAACATAGAGTTAACTGAAGAAAGTACTTCTTTTGATGCAGTTAATAGTAATGGAGAGCGTCATAGATTTAAATTAAATATGGTGGGAGAACATAACATATTAAATGCGCTTTTAGGAATAAGAATATCAGAAAACTTTGGTATTACATTTGAAGAAATGGAACTAGGACTAAATAACTTTGAAGCTACTTCTATGAGATTAGAGTTTATAAAGAAAAATAATTTTACAATAATAAATGACTGCTATAATGCTAGTCCAGATTCAATGAAATCTGCTTTAAGTGTTTTGAAAACATATAGTGGAAGTAGAAAAATTGCTGTGTTAGGAGATATGGGAGAGCTTGGAGATCATGCTAAGTCATCTCATGAAATGGTAGGTCAAGATGCAATAGGAAAAGCAGATATTGTTTTAACAACAGGTGAGTTTAGAGAAGATTATAAAAGTGGTTTTGGAAAAGATGCAGTGACTTTTAACTGTAAAGAGGAATTACAAAATTATTTATGTAATTTAATAAAAGATGGAGATGTTATTTTAGTTAAAGCATCAAGATCAGCAAAATTTGAAGATATAGTAAAAAATATAGAAGCTTTATAGTATAACAAAGGAGGTGAACTGCCAAAAAAGGCAGTATAAGATGGGGGATACAATAAAAGAATTATTAAATCCAACAGTTTTATCAGCATTATTAATGGGATTTGTGTTTTCAATGGTTTTAGGACCAATATTTATACCTATGCTGCATAAATTAAAATTTGGTCAAAACATAAGAAGTGATGGTCCTAAAAGCCATCTGAAAAAATCAGGTACTCCAACTATGGGAGGTCTTATATTCTTTATCTCAGTGAGCGTAACAATGCTTATTATAGGATATAAACCAACTGATGAAGGTATGATAATATTATACTCATTGATTGCATTTGGTGTAATTGGGTTTTTAGATGATATATTAAAAATAATTCATAAAGATAATTTAGGGCTAAGAGCTTATCAAAAGATGATTTTATTATTACTATTTTCTATTGCGTTAGCTTATTATGGATATACTAATATAGGAACAGATATTATAATTCCATTTATGAATTCTAAATTGAATTTAGGAATTTTCTATATACCATTAGTAGTTGTATATTATGCAGCAACAACTAATGCAGTAAATCTTACAGATGGAATAGATGGCCTTGCGTCATCAGTAACCGTTATAGTTTTAACTTTCTTTGCAATAGTAGGTTTTAAAACAGGACATTATCAAGTTGGAGTGTTTTCAATTGCTCTTGCAGGTGCGTTATTAGGATTTCTTAAGTTTAATGCTTTCCCAGCGAAAATATTTATGGGGGATACTGGATCATTAGCTCTTGGAGGTGCAATAGGAACAATAGCTTTAATACTAAAAATGCCATTATTCATAATAATAGTTGGTGGAATATATGTAATAGAAACATTGTCTGTTATAATACAAGTAACATCTTTTAAGACGACAGGTAAAAGAGTATTTAAAATGGCTCCTATCCATCATCATTTTGAACAATGTGGATGGAGTGAGGTTAAATTAGTTACAGTCTTTTCAATAATAACATTAATACTATGCATCATAGGCTTTATTGCACTTTAATTAATTGAAAGTAAATAATTGAAAGGTTATGTTTTAAATGAATGCTGATATTTTAGTATAATATCAACATTGCCTTAAAACAAAGCTTAATACGATAATATTATTTTAATTAACTTAGTAATTAAGTTTGGAGGATTTGTGTATGAGAGTTAGTAAACTCAAAAAAAAGAATATAGGTCAAATAGACTATGGGATATTCTATAGTGTAGTTTTACTATTGGCAGTTGGAGTTGTTATGGTATACTCTGCAAGTTCTTATTATGCTATGTTTAAAAACAATGATAGTATGTACTTTTTAAAAAGGCAACTTGTTTGGGCTGTTTTAGGAATGATAGTTTTAGGGACAACGATGTCAATTGATTACCATAAAATCAAAAGATATACATTATGGCTTATGATAGGGTGTATACCCCTGTTGCTAGTTGTGTTTTTATTTCCAGGAGTAAATGGAGCTCAAAGATGGATTCAGATAGGTCCATTATCATTTCAACCATCTGAACTAGCTAAATATGTAGTAGTTCTATTTTTAGCTAAGAGCATAGAAATGAAAGGTGATGGAATAAAGAATTTTTCAACTGGTATAGTACCATATTTATTTGTTTCAGGAATATATGCGGCTTTAGTATTAGCAGAGAAAAACTTAAGTATAGCATCCGTAATAATGATAGTTACATTTATTGTTCTTTTTTCAGCTGGTGGAAGAATAAAACATCTATTTGGAATAGTTGCTCCACTCATGGTAGCGGCAGCGACTATATTTACTTTAGGAGAAGGCTATAGAAGAGCAAGAATGTTAAACTTTATAGATCCATGGAAAGATCCAACAGGAAATGGATATCAATTAATTCAATCTTTTTATGCATTAGGTGCAGGAGGCATTACAGGTCTTGGGTTAGGGCAATCAAGACAAAAAACATTATATATGCCAGAACCACATAATGATTTTATATTTGCAATAATAGGAGAAGAATTAGGACTCATTGGTTGTTTGTGTATAATAATGCTTTTTGTAGTTTTTATATGGAGAGGTATAAAAGTTGCTATGAGCGCAAAAGATACTTATGGAACTTTATTAGCAATTGGTATAACATCTGTTGTCGCAGTACAATCGTTAATAAATATTGCAGTTGTAACTGGTTCAATGCCTGTTACAGGAGTACCATTGCCGTTTATAAGTTATGGAGGAACGTCCCTCGTAATAAATATGGCAGCTATGGGAGTCCTCTTAAATATATCGCGTCAGACAGAAGGAAAAAAGGATAAGTAAATTAGGTTATTCTTTAAAATTATATGTTGATATATGCAATAGGTGAAGTGGAATTGTAATTGGACTTTGAGAATATTTAATTAGTATTTATAAGTTTAATTACTAAACTCACCTTTACTTATACATATATCAACACACTCCTAAAACATAGCCTTAAATAAAAATAAGAGTCATAATTATTTTAAAATTATGACTCTTATTTTATTAAGTTTTTCTTATTATGTAAAATCTATTAAAAAGTTGATGAAAATTTTCAAACAAAGTGGTATTATTATATAAGAAATTTATTAAAAAATTTTATTTTAAGATAAATTTTAAATATATATTATTAAGTAGAGAAATAGGGATGGGCATGGTAAAAAAAACAAATAAATATATTATAAAGTCTAAGCGTAAAAGATTCATAAAGAAAATAATAATAACGCTTCTTTTTTTAATTATGGGAATAATAATATTTATTACTAAATCAAATATTTTTATAGTAAAAAAGGTAGCAGTTACAAATAATCCAATAATAACTGGTGAAGATGTAAAAGAGAGATGTGAAAAGGTACTTGGAGAAAATATTTTTTTTGTAAGTAAGTCTGATTTGACAAATGAAGCTAAAAAAAATCCTTATGTTGAGTCTGTGACAGTAACAAAAAAATTTCCTAAACAAATAAATATAAATATAGTGGAAAAAGAGGGAATTTACTATATAGATGAAGGTAAAAATAAATTAATTTTAAGTAATAGATTAGTTTTACTTGAAAGAACTGATGACTTAAAAGGAAGAAATTTAGTAGAAATAAAAGGTATTGAATATAAAGAAGGGAAAGTTGGAGAAAAAGTCTTAGATGATGATAGAATTAGTGAAATATTAACTACTTTCTATGATATAGTGAGAAACAATCCAACAGAATATAATATTAAATCTATTGATCTCCAGGATTTAACTAATATTAAAGTATATATAGGGGAAGTAGAAGGAAGACTAGGAAATGATGAAAATTTATTAGATAAAATGAATAAAGTAATCCATATTGTGTCAAGTCCAGAAGTATCAATGACTAAAGGATACATAGATGTTAGTTTTGAAGGTGCACCTGTATATTATCATGAATAGGAAAGGTAGGTAAAAATGAAGATATCTAAATCACAAATTTTTGTAGCACTGGTATGCGCACTTTTAGGTTTTTTATTGGCATATCAATTTAAGATGTTATCAAATAAAAATGGTCCAACGGAAATAAGCAATTATGATAAAAATAATATTATTGCAGAACTAGAAAACTTAAGAAAAGAAAAAGAGGAATTACAAAAGTCAAATAGTGAATTATCAGAAGAACTTAAGGTACTAGAAGAATCAGCTGCTAAAGAAGGCGATTTAGGAAAAGAAATTAAAAATAAGTTAGATACTTCAAGAATGAATTTGGGTATAATTGACGTTAAAGGACCAGGAGTAGTAATTACAATAACTCCTAAAACATCAATATTTGAATCTAACACTGGAGTAAGTGGGGTAAGTTTAGGTGAAGAAGAACTTGTTCATATTGTAAATTTACTTTGGTATTCAGGAGCAGAGGCAATTTCTATAAATGATATACGAATAACACCACAAACAGGAATAAAAATAGCCGGTAATGGTATATCTATAGGTTCATCAGGCAGAATATATCCTAATGATAAAATAACTATAAATGTTATTGGAGATAAAGGAAGATTAAATGTAGGTATATCCTTTCCAGGGTCTTTAGATTATGGAGCACTTCCTAATTATAATTGTGAAGTTAAAACAAGTGATGATATATTGATTTTAAAAACAACTCAATCTATAAAGAATGAGTTTATAAAAGCAATTAAAGAATAGAATTATAAGGAGGAAAAAAGTTGATTGCAATAATTGGTCTATTAATAGGAGTCATATTAGGTTTTGTATTTGATGTTAATATTTCTGAAAGTTTTTCACCATATATGTCGGTTGCAATACTTGCATGTTTAGATTCAGTCTTTGGTGCAGTAAGAGCAAATTTATCTAAGAATTTTCAAACAGATATATTTATATCAGGATTTTTTGGTAATGCATTGCTTGCAGCAGGTTTAGCATATCTTGGAGATAAACTTGGAATTCCTATATACATAGCGGCGGTAATAGTATTTGGTGGAAGAATTTTTAATAACTTTGCAATAATAAGAAGACTCCTATTGGAAAAATTAAAATCGCGCTAAAGTAGGTGAGATTGTGAATAAAAGTAAGCAGACATTCCTTATTTTTCTTACAACTTTAATTTTAGGAATTTTAATTTCAACAAATATTAATCTTGGAGAAATACAGTCATTTGTAGAGTTAAATGCTAAACAATATAAAGATGCTATAGAAGAAAGAGCTAATTTGTATAAAGAAATAGGAAATCTAAAAGAAAATAATAGTGAAATTAAAGATAAAATTAATGACTATATGAAAGAAGATGAAAAGAACGATAAAATTCTTGAAGATATGAAAGCTCAAATTTTAGATTATGAATTATTTGTAGGCTCAAGTCAAGTTGAAGGTCCTGGAATAGTATTAAAAATAAATGATGCAAGCATTAATTTAGAACAAGACTCACAGTTTGAAGTGACGGATAAAATATTTCATGATAATGATATGGCATTAGTTTTAAATGAGCTGCGAAAAGCAGGAGCAGAAGCTATTAGTGTTAATAATCATAGGGTAGTCCCATGTACAGGAGTAATATGTAATTGGGCTTTTATAGGATTTGATGATAATACTATGGAGTCAGCTCCATTTAGTATATATGCAATTGGAGATCCAGAAAAGCTAAAGACTGCATTGTTAGAAGATGGAAGTCACGTAAAAGAACTTATAATTAGAAATCTTTATGTAGAAATAGAAGAAAAAGATAAAATAACATTGCTCCCAAGTAGAGCTGCTAATGAGATTGAATTTATGAAAAGATACGAAAATAATTAAAAAAAATTAAAAAATTTTAATTTTAATATACTTTATTAAAGGAAATTTAATTTTTATAGAGAATAATATTAAAGATAGAGAATAATAAGTAAAAGGAGTAGACTATGAGCATTAAGGAAAATATAGAAAAGCTAAAATTAGAAATTCCTAAAAATGTAGAGCTCCTGGCTGTTTCTAAAACCAAACCTATAGAGGATTTAAAAGAAGCATACGAAGCAGGAATTAGAGATTTTGGTGAAAATAAAGTACAAGAACTTGTTAATAAGGAAGAAAATCTTCCAAAGGATATAAGATGGCATTTAATAGGTAAACTTCAAACTAATAAAGTAAAATATTTAGTGAATAAAGTTCACTTAATACATTCTTTGTCTAGTATAAAACTTTTAAATGAAATTGAAAAAGTTTTTGAAAAAAATGATACAGTGGCAAATGTATTAATTCAAATAAATATTGGTAGAGAAGAAAGTAAGAGTGGAATATTAAAAGAAGAACTACCAGACATAATAGAAGCTATTGAAAATTGTAATCATGTATTAGTTAAAGGCATTATGGTTATTATTCCTAAAGGTGATGAAAAAAATAATAGAAAATACTTTAAGGAAACGAAGGAAATATTCGATTATTTAAAGGTAAGGGAATATAAGAATATAAAAATGGAAGTACTTTCTATGGGAATGACTCATGATTTTAATGAGGCAATAGAAGAAGGTTCTACCTTGGTGAGAATTGGACAGGGGATATTTGGAGAAAGAAATTATAATACAGGAGGAGAAAAATAATGAGTAATGTATTAACAAAAATGAAGTCATTTTTAGGATTAGGGGACGAAGAATATGATGAATATGATGAATATGATGAAAATTATGAAGATTCAGAAGATGATGATGTAGAAGACATGATAGAACCTGTTATTACAAATAAAAAAAATAGCAAGGTTGTAAATATTCATACATCGCCAACAACAAAAGTGACAATAACAAAGCCGGTTGATTACGAAGAAGCAACAGAAATTTGTGATGCTTTAAAAAATAGAAGAATAGTTTTAGTAAATACCACTTTGTTAGAATTAAAAATAGCACAAAGATTATTAGATTTTATAAGTGGTTCTTGTTATGCTTTAGGCGGGGAACTTCAACAAATAGAAAAAGGTGTTTATATCCTTTCTCCATCAAATGTAGAAGTAACTAATGAGTTAAAGAATGAATTAAGTTCAAAAGCTTTATTTAATTGGTCAAAATAGGAGGAGACATGGCATTTATTATTGGGAATTTTATTAGTATACTTTTTAGAATAATAGAATTAGCTATACTAATAGAATGTATATCTTCTTGGATTTCTCCAGGAAAGCAAAATGAATTTCTTAATATAATAAGTAGCTTCACTTATCCGGTACTAGAACCATTTAGAAAGCTTCAATATAAGTTTATGCCAAATATGATGATAGATTTTTCACCTATCTTTGCAATCTTTGCATTAGATATAATTAAGGCTGTTATATTATCTATAATTTATTAATTATGAAAGAAAAAATAATTAATTATTTCTCGGAAGAGGATAAAATTGAAGCATTAAACTTATATGAAAAATATATGCTAGCAGTAGATAAAGATATACCTGTTTTTGGGAATTGTTTTTATTCACCAAAGGTATGGAAATGGTTTAAGAAAAATTGTGAAACTAGCAAATTTAAAGTTACTTGTGAAGGTATTTTTAAGGATTCAGAAAGAAAAATGATTTCATTTAATAATATTTATGATAGTCCTTTTCCTATAAGGTTACTTAAGGTTGAAGGAAAATCTAAGTTTTCCAATTTAGAGCATAAGGATTTTTTAGGTGGAATCTTATCACTAGGAATAGAAAGAAATAAAATTGGAGATTTAATAGTTGAAGATAATGTATGTTATTTGCCTATACATGAAGACGTATTAAATTTTCTATTATCTAATGTTGATAAAATTGGAAAGACTCCCTGCCGTATTACTGAAATACAAAATGAGGGAGACTTTCCTGAAATAAGATTTAAAGAGGATGTTATTTTAGTTTCATCTTTAAGAATTGATGGGATTGTTTCAAAAATATCGAAGTTATCTAGGGCAAAAGCTCAAATGTTAATAGATCAAGGTCAAGTTTTAATTGAGTATAATAAGATTAAAGATAAAAGTTATGAAGTTAAAAGTGATGAGAGAATTGTTATAAGAGGAATTGGAAAATTCATTGTAGGAGAAGTTATTGGAAGCAGTAAAAGCGGAAAATATAAACTGATTATAAAAAAATATACATAGTTGAGGTGAGTTTATGAAGTTAACACCAATGGATATAACAAATAAAGAATTTAAAAAAGGATTAAGAGGATATAACGTAGAAGAAGTTGATGAATTTTTAGATGAAATAGTAGAAAATTATGAAGAGCTATATAAAGAAAATTCTAATTTAAAAGAAAAGTTAACAAATATGCAAGAAAAAGTTGACCATTATTCACAAATTGAAACAACAATTCAAAATACATTAGTTTTAGCACAAAATGCAGCAGAACAAGCTAAGAGTAGTGCACAAAAAGAAGCCGAATTAGTACTTAAAAATGCAAATGAAACTGCTCAAAAAGTTCTTGATAAATCTCATAATGATGTTATTGGCATTAATGATGAATATGAAAGAGTTAAACAAGAATTTATTAAATTTAGAGTAAAATACAGAAATTTCATGAATACTCAACTTGAAACTTTTGATGATTTAGAAAAAGATTTTATAAAAAATTATAATGTTTCAGAACCTATTGATGATGGAGACATGAAAGAAAAAGATATTGTTGATCAAGAAGTAGAAGTAGAAATTTCAGATGATGATTTGATTGATTACGATAAAAATTCACTTACTGAGGATTTAAGTGAAATAAAAAGCTTTTTTGCTAAGGAGTAAAATTTATATTATGTAAGTTTATTTACCTTTAAATTGTTATGCATAATTACAGTTTAAAGGTATTTTTATTTATTTGATTAAAACATAATTTAATGATAAAAAGGAAAAAGTATTTAAATGATAAGGGATAATATATTACAATGAAAAATTTTTATTGTATGGGTAAAAAATCGACAATCATTATAGTACATTTAGTGATTTATATATATATTTGTTGAGTAATATATAGGATTATATTATAATATTGAGAGAATATTTACAGAAAGGCTATTATTTTTATGGAAGAAAATATTTTAACAGTAAGCAAAGAGAATGAGGGAACTAGAATAGATAAATATTTAAGCGAAATGTTAAATGGAAAATCTCGTTCTTTTGTTCAAGGCCTTATTGAAAAAGAAAACATTAAGGTAAATAGTGAATTAATTAAAAGCAATTATAAATTAAAAGCTTGGGATGAAATATCAATAACAATACCAGAAGCTGAAACTTTAAAAGTTGAATCTGAAAATATAGATTTAGATATATTATATGAAGATAAGGATATAATAGTAGTTAATAAAGAACAAGGAATGGTTGTTCATCCAGCACCAGGTAATTACAATGGAACGCTGGTAAATGCATTATTATTTCATTGTACTGACTTATCTAGTATAAATGGAGTTATAAGACCAGGAATAGTACATAGAATAGATAAAGATACTTCAGGTGTATTAGTAATAGCTAAAAATGATGAATCTCATAATAAATTGGCTTCTCAATTAAAAGATCATTCAATGAATAGAGAGTATTATGCCTTAGTAGAAGGCAGATTTAAGAATGATTCTGGAATCATAGATAAGCCTTTAGGAAGAGACAAGAAAAATAGGCTAAAAATTGCAATAACTCAAGAGGGAAGAAGAGCGGTAACTCATTATGAAGTTTTAGAAAGATATGATTTAGGATATACACTTATAAAATGTAAACTTGAAACAGGTAGAACACATCAAATAAGAGTACATATGGCATCACTTAATCATCCTTTAGTTGGAGACCCTCTTTATGGATTTAAAAAACAAAGATTTAAATTAAAGGGACAAATGTTACATGCTAAAAAATTAGGATTTATACATCCAACTAAAAATGAATACATGGAATTTTCAACAGAATTACCACAATATTTTGAAGAAGTATTACAAAAATTAAGATAAAATATAGTATTAATAGGGGGAAGAAATTATGGAATTAAAATCAACTTTATTAGATGATAAAGCGATAAAAAGAACATTAATTAGAATTTCTCATGAAATAATTGAAAGAAATAAAGGTGTAGAAGATATAGTCCTTATTGGTATAAAAAGAAGGGGATATCCATTAGCAGAAAGAATAGCAGAGCAAATTGAAGGCATTGAAGGTAGGAAAGTAGATGTAGGATATGTTGATATAACTTTATATAGAGATGATCTTACTATAGTTGAAAAAGATCCAAAAGTTAAGAGTATTGATATAGAAACAACTATAAAGGATAAAAAAGTAATATTAGTTGATGATGTATTATATACATGCAGAACAGTTAGAGCAGCTATTGATGCAGTTATGGACTTAGATAGGCCAGAAGGAATACAATTAGCTGTTTTAATAGATAGAGGTCATAAGGAATTACCTATAAGAGCAGATTATGTTGGTAAAAATATACCTACATCTAAAAATGAAGTTATAAAAGTTATGTTAAATGAAATTGATGGAGAAGATTCTGTAAAAATATATGATTCTATTAATTAGTATAATAGATGAATTTTATAAAAGGAGCAAAATATGTATAATTTAATTGCAACAAGTACTTTTGGTATAGAAAGCATAACAGCAAAAGAATTGAGAGCGCTTGGTTATGAAGATCTAGAAATTGAAAATGGGAAAGTAACATTTGAAGGAGATGAAATGGATATAGCTATAGCCAATGTCCATTTAAGAACTGCTGATAGAGTATTAATTAAAATGGCTGAGTTTGAAGCAAAATCTTTTGAGGAACTTTTTCAAGGAACTAAGAATGTGAAATGGCATGAGATAATACCTAAAGATGGAATTATGCATGTTGTAGGGAAATCTGTAAAATCAACACTACATAGTGTACCTGATTGCCAATCTATAGTAAAAAAAGCTGTAGTTAGCAGTATGAGTGAACATTATGGAATTGAAACTTTTAGTGAAAGTGGTTCTACATATAAAATAGAAGTTGCTATTTTAAAAGACAAAGTAACATTAACAATAGATACTACTGGTCCTGGATTACACAAAAGAGGATATAGAGAACTAGCAGGAATAGCACCATTAAAAGAAACATTAGCAGCATCAATGCTTTTACTTTCAAGATGGAATGATAACTTTGAACTTGTAGATCCATTTTGTGGATCAGGAACTATACTTATAGAAGCTGCTATGATAGCATTGAATATAGCACCAGGATGTAATAGAAACTTCGTGGCAGAAGAGTGGTCTGATGATATAAGAAACACATTTGCCATGGTTAAAGATGGAGCTAAAAAAGCAGTTAAAGATAAAGAAATAAATTTAATAGGATATGATATAGATTATAGAGTTTTAAAAGTTGCTATGGATAATGCTGAAAAAGCAGGAGTTTCTAAGTATATAAAATTCCAAAAGAGAGATTTCATGAGCTTTTCAAGTTCTAAAAAGCATGGGTTCATAATATCAAATCCACCATATGGTGAAAGAATTGGTGAAAGAGAAACATTAGAGCCTCTTTATAATTATATGGGCCAAATGAAGAGAAAACTTAATGAGTGGGACTTTAATATTTTAACATCTATTGAAGGATTTGAAAAATTGTTAGGAATAAAATCTACTAAAAATAGAAAGTTATATAATGGAACAATCAGATGTTATTATTATCAATATTTTGATAATATAAAAATTAAAAATCCAGGAGATACATTAATAAATGAATTGATGGATTAAACATAAACTTTAAATAAAGGTTATATCAACACTTTGCTAAAATACAGCATAAGTAAAAAACGATAACTCAAAGTTAATTTTGGGTTATCGTTTTTTTGTTTATGAAATTGTAGAATTTTTGAAGACTTTTAATTAAAAGGCTATGCTTTAAAACAGTGTTGATATTGTAGTATAAAGCTCATGGACAGAGGAATTTACTTTAAGAACTCTAAAATAAAGCTTAGTCCAATTAATGCATGCTCCCAATCAAAGATTGCTGACAAGCAATTAATTGTACAAATCTTCATTAAGAGTTCTAAAAAGCAAATTCCAATGCCAGTTCGCCCTTATACTAAAATATCAACATTCACTTAAAACATAGCCAATTAAAAAAGTATTACACATACATTCTGTTCTTTAAATAGTATACAGAAAATTATATGATTATAAGAATTCAATCCATGAATAACTTAACTTATAATTCTAAATTTAGATTATCAAAATCTTTTGGATCTACTATCAATGTTTTATTTGTATGGTAGATTACCATTCCAGGTTTTGCTCCATTTGGTTTTTTAAGTTCCTTAACTTTTGTATAGTCAACTGGAACTTTTGAAGAATTTTTAGCTTTACTATAATAAGCAGCTATTATTGCAGCTTCTTCTAAAGTTTTATCTGGTATTTCATATTCAGCAATAATAACATGAGAACCAGGAATATCTTTTGTATGTAACCAAAGATAATTTTTATTAGCAAACTTTAAACTTAAATAATCATTTTGCAAGTTATTTTTACCAACATAGATATCTATACCATCACTAGATTTAAAGTGGTGTGGTTTAGAGGTTTTCTTCTTTTTATTGTTTTTATCAGATTTTTTAAATCTTATATAACCAGTTTCAACAAGTTCATTTTTTATATCGCCTATTTCATCGTAGCTTTCTACATTTTGAATATTAGTAAGAACTGAATTTAAATACTCTTCTTCTTTGAGACTTTTATCAAGCTGAGATTTAGCGTATTCTTCTGAAACTTTTAGTTTATTATATTTCTTATAATAAGCCTGAACATTTTCTGAAGGAGTCTTAAAAGGATCTAATCTTATTTCTAGATACTCCTCTTTTTCACTATAATAATTTAATAGAGAAGCTTTAGTAGCACCTTTTTTTATACTATATATATAAGACGTTAGTAAATCACCTTTAATTCTCAATTTTTCTTTTTCATCACATTCTTTTAAAGTTTCATGTAAAATTTTTGATTTCTTTTTACATCTATCTATGTTTGTAACAACTAATTTTTGTAAATCTATAGATTTATTATGAAGTCTATCTTGCTTATCTTTTTTATAAAAGAAATCATCCATAAGTATATTAGGATTATCATATTCTATAGTAGAAAAATTATTTTCTAAAGAAGATAATTTTAAGAAATAAAAGTCCTTATAAACTCCACTATCATTAGTGTAGATATTATATGAAAGATTTTTATCAAGATTTAATATAAAATTCTTAAAAATTTCATAAATTTCTTCTCTAATGGGTGATGAATTGGATTTTATAATGTTATAATATAAATCTGAAGACAATAATTTACTAATACCTGTAAAAGTTTTTGAAAAGAAGTTCTCATCAAAAATTATTGAATTAGTAGATATAAAATTATTAAAATCTTCATATTCAAATAGTAAAGGATTTAATTTATTAGATTCTGGTGGATAAACATAATTAACACCAGGATAGAGAACTCTAAAAGTATTAATATCTGGGGTTATGTGCTTTATTGATTCCATAACCTTATTATCTCTATTTCTAACTAATGTGATATTAGAATGTCGGCCCATAATTTCAATTATAAGTGAATAAATGCTATTGAAGCCTAATTCATCACGATTTTCTATATCAATTACTAAAACTCTATCATTATTTTTTTGAGTCAATTTAGTAATTCTACCACCTAATAAGTATTTACGTAACACCATTAAGTACATTGGTGCTTTTATAGGATTGCTTTTAGTTGAATTAGTTAAATGAATTCTAGCAAATCTTGGAGATGCTGATATTAAAAGCTTTAAATTTTTACGTTCTTTTCTTAATGTTAAGATTATTTCATCTTTTTCAGGTTGATTTATTTTATCTATTTTAGAATCTAATATTGATTTTTTTAAATCATTAACTAAACTATATAAGTAGATACCGTCTAGTGCCATTGTAATTCGTCCTTTCTTAGTGCGACTAGGCAAAAAATAATGCCTTTAAGATAGTATAACATTATAATTGCTTTATTATCAAATATTGATATTACATAGCAAAGCAATTATATTTTATTCATAAAAATTAAAAAATTTAACGTTATATTTTAAGATATTATTAATAATTTAGTATAAGTCAAGTTCAAATTCTATTGGGGCATTAAGTTAAATTGTTAATATTTATTTAAGTAAAATGAAAATAGATTGGGGGAGATACTAAAATGGAATTTTATAAAATGCATGGAGCAGGAAATGATTTTATTTTTATTGAAGACTTTAATTATGAAATTAAAGATGAATGTGATTTAGCACAAAAAGTTTGTAATAGACATTTTGGAATTGGAGCTGATGGTTTAATTATTGTTAGAAAATCAAAAAATTCAACAGCTAAAATGGTTATTATAAATTCTGATGGTTCTAGAGCAAATATGTGTGGAAATGCAATAAGATGTTTTGGAAAGTATATTTATGAAAATAAAATCATAGATAGTATTAAGTTTCCGGTTGAAACAGGAGATGGCATTAAGGAAATAGAATTAATATTAAGAGATGATAAAGTAGAATATGTAAAAGTGTATATGGGAAAACCATCTTTTGATGGAAAAGATATACCATTAAATAATTTAGAAGAATTAATTGATGAAGAAGTTGTTATAGATAAAGAAAAATATAATCTGACAACTTTACTAATGGGTGTCCCCCATACTGTTATTTTTGAAAAGAATCAGGAATATGAGGTTGAAAATGGAGAAAAGATAGAAAAATTCTCTTTATTTAAAGAAGGAACTAATGTTAATTTTGTAAAGGTTAATGATAAAAATCATATACGTGTAAATACATGGGAAAGAGGTGCTGGAGCAACGCTTGCTTGTGGTACTGGATGTTGTGCTTCAGCTGTAGTTGCAAAGAAATTAGGCTATGTAAATGGAGAAAAGATATTTGTAAAAGCTCCAGGTGGAAATCTTATAATAGAAGTTCTAGAAGATGGAGTATATATGAGTGGACCAGCAGAATTTATTTGTAAAGGAAATATTATTTTATAGTGATAAATTAATTGAGGGGATAAAAATGAACGTGTTAAAAAAGAAAAAAATGAGTATTTTAGTATTGATTGTTGTACCTCTGCTGATGCTAGGATGTTCATCTAAGAATGATGAACCTATTAGCGTAGCAGAGGAATTACAAATTAACCAAGGTACAATATTAAAATATGAAGAAGATAAGTATAACTTATATAATTACAAAGAAGATGAATATAAATTATACGAACCAAATAAAGCAGTAGTAGCTTATGACAAATCAAGTTCTAATTATATATACAGTGAAGATAAAAAATATTATATTGTACATAACGGAGAAAAAAATGAAGTAAAAGATAGAGAATTTACAGATATAAAAATATCCCCTAATGGAAAATATATATCATACTTTATAGAAGATGAAGGTTTACATTTAAAAGTATTTGAAACAGATAAAAACAAAGAAATGAAAATTAATTCTAAAGTATCTGTATCAGGTGTTTTATATGACTGGTATGATGAAAATATCATTCTCTATTATGGAATCAGTAGTGATGGTATAAATGGAATTTTCACATATGATTTAGATAACAATAAAGAAAATCTTATTTATAAAATAGATGAAGGATATCTAGGATTTATAAAATCTTCAAAAGAAAATATTATCTTTTTACAAATAGATTTTGATAATAATAAAGAGCTGATGATACTTAATAAATCTAATAATGAAGTAGTATTATTAACTGATAAAATTGAGTTATTACAGGATGTTATAATTAAGAATGATGAAATATATTTTGTTGGAAAAGCTTATAATGATAAGGAGTCTCTTTATAAAGTGAATGGAAATAAGGTGCAAAGAGTAGTATTTGACTTTCCTTCAATAGTAGAAGTAGGTAAGGGATTAAGCATTGGTGAAAATGGAGAGATTTTATTTATAGGTAAAGATAATAGTTCAAAAAAGAAAGCTGTATACAGTTGCTCTGAGGATAAGACAATAAGCTTAGTATCAGATAAAGCTAATGATTATGATTTTATAAAATTTAATGAATAAATTAAAACGCTGAAATTAGAGAGTAACCTCTTTGATTTTAGCGTTTTTACTATTTTTTTGAATATATTTACATTAAGAGGGTATAGTACTTAATAATGATGAAGGGAGGTATAAATATAATTGAATATAAAATTAGAGATGTAGATGTGAGCATTTCAAGAAGGATAAGTAAAAAGATATCTGACAAATATAAAGTTATTCCTATAAAACAAGAAAAAAGTACAACTATTGTATTGGGACATGAAATCAAAGATGAAGCAGAAGAATACCTAAGGTTTATTTATAATAATAAAATTGTCTTAAAAGAAATAAGTAAACAAAATTATGACTATTTAAGAGATATTATATATAAAGTAGAAGATGAAGATATAGAAAATACTTTGATTTATAATGCTATTTTAAGGAATGCTAGTGATATACATTTTGAACCATGCGAAAAAGAAGTAGATATAAGATATAGAATTAATGGTGGATTAATTTTAGTTCACAAAATGCTTTTATCTGAATACCTAACTTTAGCTTCAAAAATAAAACTTAAAGCTAATATGGATATATCAGAAAGGAGAAAACCACAAGATGGAAAAATACTTATAAATTATAACAATAATAATTATGATTTAAGAGTTTCATCTATTCCTGTAGTTTATGGTGAAAAAATAGTTATAAGAATACTATATAGCGAAAATTTTAATTATAAATTAGAAGATCTATATTTTTCAAAAGAAAAAATAGAATTAATAAGAAAGATTATGTCATTAAAGAAAGGTCTAGTTTTAGTTAATGGACCAACTGGAAGCGGGAAATCGACAACTCTGTATACTATATTGAAAGAAATCAATAAAGAAGATATTAATATAACAACTCTAGAAGACCCAGTGGAAGCAATCATTCCAAATATCAATCAAATGAGCTTAAATAAGAAATTAGATATAAATTTTTCAAATGGTTTAAAAAACATATTAAGGCAAGATCCAGACGTTATTATGGTTGGAGAGGTTAGAGATGAAGAGACAGCATCTATGTCTGTAAGAGCATCGATAACAGGGCATAAAGTGTACACCACTATTCATACATCAACACCAAGAGAAGTCTTTTTTAGACTTGAGGATATGGGGGTAAAACCTTACTTACTTAGAGATTCAATTGTGGGAATAATATCTCAAAGATTAATAAAAATACTATGTGAAAATTGTAAAAAGGAAGATATTAAAAATGATTATAAAGGAATTAAATTATATAAAAAAACTGGTTGTTCAAAATGTAATTATTCTGGATATGAATCAAGAAAACTTATAAGTGCTGTATATTTTTTAGATAAGGAATATGATGAAGTCGATATTTATAAAGACAAGTACTGTTTATCTAATATTGGAATGAAAGATGATTTAGAAAAGTTATTAAAGAGAGGACAAATATCCTATGAAGATTATGTAAGATTTATGAAAGGAGAAGGATTAAATGAGTATCTTTAAGAAAATAAATTGTTTTCTTAACAAAAGGTACAAGAAAATAAACTACAATGAATTAAGTTTGATATCTGGAAGCTTAGCACAATTATATAAAGATGGAATAAAAATAAATGAATCTTTAAATTTAATAAAAGAAGTTACATTAACTAAAGAGTACAAAAGAAGTATTAGTGATATTGTTAAAAACATAGAAAATGGAATGACATTATCTAACGCTTTCGATGAAAAAAGAGAATTATATCCTAAGTTTTTTATAGGAATAATATCTATAGGAGAAAATTCAGGAAAGCTATATGAAGCTTTAAAAACGCTAAAAAATTACTATGGAAAAAGAGCTTTTATAAATAAATATATTATAAGTTCATTAACATATCCAATGATATTAATGATAAGCATATTAGCACTAATGGTATTTTTAACTTTAGTAGTTATACCTAATTTTCATAGTATTTATTTATCAATAGGAATAAAACCACCTTTTAGTTGTGAAAAAATATATGAATTAAGTAATTATATAAAAGAAAATCCACTTTTAAATTTTATATCTTTTCTATGCTGGGGAGTTTTTATACCATTCATAAGTATAAGGAAATTAATAGACAAAAGATATGTAAGTTTATTAAGTAATTTCAAGATTTTTAACAAGTTTTTAGAGTATGTAATTGTATTTATATTATCTATTATTGTTAATAGTGGAATGAATATTTCGTATGGACTCAGGTATTGTTCAGATAGTATGAATTTTAATTATATAAGTGACAAACTTAATAAAATTAATGAAGATATATTAAAAGGAAGTACATTAAGTGAAGCAATAACTGACACAAATATATTTTCTAAATATACAATTGCTGTAATAAAGGTAAGGGAAGAAAGTGGATCTATAGGAGAAGCTTTAAAAGAACTAAGTTTAACGTTAGAAGAATCTTTAATTAGAACAATTAATAAATACTTAAGTTTATTACAACCATTTCTTATAATATTTATATCAATAGTTATTACAGTATTTTTTATGATTTTTATTCTTCCTTTATTTGATAGCTTAAAAATAGGAGCGATTAAATGAAGAAAAAGGGATTTACCTTAATAGAAGTCGTAGCAAGTTTATCAATAATTTTAATAATATTTTCTTTAACTTTATCAGTAAAAGATATACATTCTACCATTTCAAATGATATAGAAAGCAAATCAGCTCTTTATGATGTAGAAAATTTATTATCTTATAGTAAAGCTTATTGTAAGAAGAATAGAAAAAGTGGTGAAATTCAAATAGATAATATACGAAATAGAATTTTATTTGGAAAAGATGGCCTAACAACAGTAAAACAAGTTGTTTTACCAAGAAAAATAAGAATCATTAGTAAAAATGATTGTATACAAGTAAGATCCAATGGTCACATAAAGCAAGGAAAAACTATAGTGTTTCAAGATAATAAAAATAATATATATAAGGTTACTATAGCAACAGGCATTGATCCTATCAATATTAGTGGCTTTTAAAAGTATATAAATTTTTAGAAAGGAAATAAGATTGAAAAGTAAAGGAAGTATTTTAATAGAAGCTATTGCAGCATTATTTATGTTGAGTTTAATTATAATCTTCTCAATAAGTACTTATATTCATAATAATCGTATATTAAAAGAAAGAATGTTAAGAGAAGAGCTAAATAGAGCAATATATAATATTACCAATGAATTAAAATATAATAATAAAATGAATAAACTAAAAGACACACTAAATAAAGAACCGTTAACATTAAGTTTTGATGAAAACTTTTTTGAAGAGTTAACTAATACAGAAATTTTGGATTTAACAAAAGGAAATGATATTAAAATCTCTAAACTTAAAGAAGATGATTATAAAATTGAAATTTTAATTAAAGGACTTATTAATAAAGACAATATTCAAGTTGATATAGAAGAAAGTTTTATAAAAATGTGGTGGATGGAGTATGTTTAGAAATAAAAGAATGATAAGTAAAAATTCAAATGGATTTACCATTATAGAATCAATGGTGTATATTTTTTTTACAACAATAATATTTCTTATATCAACTAACTTAATTTTTGATAGTTATAAAGTATATATACAAAATCAAGAAATCAGTAGAGTATATAATAAAATGCAAAACTTTTATATAAATCTAGATTCAATATTGCAAAAAGACATAATAAGAGATATAGAATTTGGTGAAACATATTTAATCCTTTATAGGGATAAAGATAATGTTTTGATAAGTAAGAATATTAGAAGTGATAAAGAATCATTAGGTGCAAAGTACCCAGGAAGAATATCCCCTAATATATTACTTAAAGAAGTTAAAGATTTTAAGGTCATACAAAAAGATAAATTAATCTATTTAAAGATAATTGACAAAAGTGGAAGGGAATTTATTAGATGTATATAAAAAGTAAAGGAAATATTATTATAAGTACACTTTTAGCATTTTCAATAGTTATGCTTATAAGTAGCTGTAGTTTTATAGTTATGAAAAATAATAATGAGATGTCATATCTATACAATAATGATGGAGACAGATATAGCTTATTACAAAATGAAGAGAAAGCATTACTAAACTTTAATAAAGAATTAAACAAAATGAAGAATGAAGAAATCTTTATTGAAAATTTTAATATAAAAAATGATACTAATGAATTAAAGTACAAAATAGAAAAAGATAAATTTTATTTATTAACAGAAAAGAAGATATGTAGAGAATTAAAATATATATTTGATGGAAATAAAATATTTTTAATTCCAATATATAGAAATATAGATATGAATAGTGAAAAATAAAAAAGTTAATAATTTAAAAAAGATTTAAAGTATTAAGGAAGTGAATTATGAAAAAATCAGTTTTAATTATGAAAAAACATGGCTTTATATATAGAGACAAAGAATACTTATTTGAACAGTTTGAAGAAATTGAAAAATTAATGAGTAAAAATAGAGAATTCATAATAATTGAAGAAGAATTATATTCAAGACACTTTACTGAAAATATAAAAAAATCACACATATATGAATATGTTGAATTTAAGTTAAATAAAGAATTCCACAAGAATGAGGATATATTATACCATTATGATTATGATAAGAAAAATGGATTAGTATCAATTTATTCTATAAAAGGTGGAAAGAGATTAGAAATATTATCTAAAGGGTCCAGCAACATAAAGGTTATTCCAGTTCAATTTATTATTAAAGATATAATTGTAAATTTATTAGGAAAAAATGCATTAAATTCTAATTGTATAGTTTATTTTTATGGATTTTATTATTACATCGAATTGGTAAATGGAAAGTTTAATCGTGCCTTTGTTGAAAATGAACTTGATAATCTAATTAATAGAATAAATAATTTTGAGAGTTTATGCGAAAATAAAGAAAGTATTTTTTATATAGATAAAAACATAAAAAACAAAGATATAATTACCTTTGATAATGCCAATAAAGAAATAAAAATAATGAATGTTAATTGCGAGGATGTATTATATGAAAAAATATATAAGAAACGAGAACTTCATTCCAAGAAAATTTTATGATTTGAAAATTCAAAAAGAAGTAGAAAGCATAAAAAGAATAAAATTTTTATTTATAATAGTAAACCTTATTCTGTTACCAATGACATTTAAAAATATATATATTTTTAGAGAAAATAAATCAAATTTAATAAATAATGCTGATAATAATAAAATTGAAGTTGAAGAAAGTAGTGTTGATTGTGATGATATAGTAAGTTGGATTAATAATATATTTTTAGATGAGATTGAAAGCGCATGCGTAGATAAAGATGGTGGACAATTTAAAATAAATGAAATGGATGCAATAGAAAAAATAGATAGTGATATTAATATAAAAAATATAAATAATGACAATACTAATTATATATTAGGAGTAGAATTGAACAATGAAAGGAAATAAAGTATTAGCTATAATTCTAATTATTATGTCTTGTTTTCAGAGTATGATTTTATATACTACAAACAAATTTAATTTAACTATAAAAAAAGAAGAGTCATATAAAGAAAGTGTAACTATAAACGACTATAAAAATATATCTAATATAAGTTCTGAGTTTAAAGATTTTGATAATATTGAACTTTTAGAAGGAGCAAAGCAACAAGATGGCAATTGGATTGTATCTTTAAAAATAGAAGGTGAAAAAGAGGAGATTTTAGAAAGCCTATCTAAGTTAAGAAATTATGCTATAAAGAATTATAAAATTGAGCATAATAAAGACAGTGGTTCATTGATAATAGAATTAAGTAAAAACAATATAAAGATGTGATTTAAAATATTTTTATGCTATTTATGATTATTTTGTAGACTTTTTTTATTTAAAGTAGAGAGAAATAATTGCAATTATTTCTTTCTTTTGATAAAATATCATTGTTATGTCGAAGTTTACAACAATTGAACTTTAGTATATAAATATTAATTTAGATTGTAATTATTTTATAAATTTTGGAGGGATATTTAATGATATCAGCAGGAGACTTAAGAAAAGGTGTAACTTTTGAATTCGATGGACAAGTGTTTACAGTTACAGATTTTTTACATGTAAAACCAGGTAAAGGAGCTGCCTTCGTAAGAACTAAGCTTAGAAACGTAATTTCAGGAGGAGTTGTAGATAGAACATTTAATCCAACTGAAAAATTACAAGAAGCTGTAATAGAAAGAAAAGAAATGCAATATCTTTATTCAGATGGAGAATTATATTACTTCATGGATCAAGAAACTTTTGAACAAATTCCTTTAAATGCTGAAAAGGTTGAAGATGCAATAAAATTCTTAAAAGAAAATATGTTTGCAGTTATAAAATTCTTTAAAGGAAGTGCTTTCTCAGTAGAAGCACCAAATTTTGTTGAATTACAAATAACATATACTGAACCAGGTGTTAAAGGTAATACAGCTACAAACTCATTAAAGCCAGCTACAGTTGAAACAGGAGCAATAGTTAATGTTCCAATGTTTGTTAACGATGGCGATGTTATAAGAATAGATACTAGAACAGGAGAATACATGGAAAGAGTTTAAGCTCTGTATGTATTTAAGGTTTTAATACTAAATAAAGTTGCTAAGTTATTTCTTAGCAACTTTATTTATAAAAGGAAGTGGGAAACATGGAAAAACTAAGGAATCAAATTAATGAGTTAAAGTTAAATTTATCTAATATTGAAAGTGAAGAATATAAAAACTATTTTTCATCAATAGTATCAATTTTAGAAACTATGGATAGTAAAATTGAAGAATTAACTGTAAATCAAGAAACTATAGAAGAAAACATTAGATTTATGGATGATGACTTAAGTGGTCTTCAAGAGGAACTTTTTGAAGAAGTATCAATAGATGAACTAAATGAATTAGAAGATGAATATGTAGAAGCTACTTGTTGCCATTGTGGCAATACAGTTTTTGCAGAACAATCAACTTTAAAAAATAATAATGAAATTCCATGTCCATATTGCAATAAGAATATTAAAGGCTAAATATTTAATGTCCATAGTTTTACTATGGCTTTTTTTATTTTTTAGGAAATTATAAAAATCTTATGCCACACCATTATTACATCATTGTGTTTGGAAAGGGTACATGGCTAAAAGAATCTGCGTTACAAAAGTCGCCTTGGCGATTTTTTTTATAAAGAAATATATATCTAAATTTAAAGTTTATGTATATATAATACGATGCATATAGTATTTTAAACACAATTTTTCATATGATTTTAAAGGTATGTAATTTAATTTTACATATCTTTTTTTATTTAACAGTAATATTTTAATTTTTATATAAATATTAATAACTAAGAAAAACATTAGAGGAGGAAGTGAGATGAAAGATGATAGTGATTTCTTAAATATATTTCCAAGTAATATATTTAATGTACTTAAAGATAAATGTAAACTAGAACAACTTTATGAAATAAGGATAAAAATAGATAAACCTATTATAGTTTATTCTAATAAAGGAGAATCAATTGTAAATTATAATCCATCAAAGGAAGAGATGAAATCAATAATACAAAAAATATCTAATTATTCACTATATGCTTATGAAGAAGATATAAAACAAGGTTTTATAACAATTAAAGGTGGACATAGAATAGGTATTGCTGGCGAATGTGTTATGTGCAATGGTGAAGTAAAAACTATTAGGAATATATCATCTATAAATGTTAGATTTTGCAGAGAAGTTATAGGATGTTCCAATAAAATTATGAAATATATAGTTAGTGGAGATAGGATTTACAATACAATAATTATTTCTCCACCTAAATGTGGAAAGACAACAATTTTAAGAGATATATCTAGAAACATATCAAATGGAATGAAATTATTAGGTTTAAATGGTAAAAAGGTTTCTGTAATTGATGAAAGAAGTGAAATTGGAGCTTGTTACTTTGGAGTTCCTCAAAGTGATTTAGGAATTAGAACAGATATTTTAGATAATTGTTTGAAAAAAGAAGGAATGATTATGTCAATAAGAAGTTTATCACCAGAGGTATTAATTTGTGATGAAATTGGCACTAAAGGAGATATTGAAGCATTAATTATGGCATTTAATTCTGGAGTAAATATAATTACAAGTATTCATGGATTTACAATTGAGGATATTTATAAACGTAAAGTATTTAAGGAACTTATTGATAATCAAATACTTGAAAGAGCTATTATTTTAAGTTCAAGACAAGGGGTAGGCACTATAGAAAAAGTTTATAAATTAAGAGGAGAAGAAAAAATATGCTTAAATTAGTACTCATCTTTATGCTATTTTTAACTATTTCTTATATTGGCTTTTTATATGGTGAAACTTTTAGAAAAAGATACATTCAACTTAAGGAAATTTTAAAAAATTTAATAATATTGCAAAATGAAATTTTATATGGAAGTACGCCTTTGCCAGAAGCATTAATCAATATTCAGAAAAAGACAATTAAACCATTAAATACTCTAATAGGTAATGTAAATGAAAAGTTATGTGAAGGTGAAGCAGAAAGTGTATATAGTGCTTTTAGTAGTGAATATATTTTTTTAGAAGAAGAGTTTTATTTATCAGATAGTGATAAAAACTTTTTAATAGATTTCATAAAGTCTTTAGGAGAATCAGGACTTTATGGCCAAGAAAAAATTTTTAATTTAGTAATAGAAAATATAAGGAGCAATTTAAAAGAGGCAGAAGAGGAATCTAAAAAAAATATAAAAGTATATAGATATTTAGGGATATGCATTGGTGCTATGATTACAATATTTTTAATTTAGGTGGTGAATTTATTATGCACGATATAAGCATTCTTTTTAAAATTGGAGGGGCAGGAATATTACTTGTTATACTCGATAAGGTATTAACAAGTAGTGGAAAAGGTGATGTTGCAGCTATAACTAATATTGCAGGTACTGTAATACTCTTATTAATGATAGTTTCTCTTATTGGAGACTTGTTTAACACAGTAAAAACTATGTTCGTAATGTAGGTGATTTTATGTTGATAGTAAAAGTTGTGGCCTTAGCCTTTGTTGGTTTGTTTCTAACTTTAATTTTTAAAAATAGCAAATCTGAAATGACTACATTTATTTCTTTAACAGTTGGTACTTTAATATTACTTTTCATGATAGGTCAAGTACAAGAAATAATTACATTTTTAAAAACTGTAGCAGATAGAGCTAATATAGATACATTTTATATTGGAGTTATCCTAAAAATTTTAGCAATTGCTTATTTAGCTTCATTTACAAGTGAATTATGTAAAGATGCTGGAGCTTCAAGTATAGCAACTAAAGTAGAGTTTTCAGGAAAAATAATGATTTTAGTATTAGCAATTCCAATTCTTATGGCTGTATTAAATTCTATACTACAGATAATGTAGGTGAAATAGATATGAAGATAATAAAAAGATGTACAATATTTTTTTTGATAAGTATTATTGTTATTTCTGTATTAAATTGTATCTTTATACCAGAAAAATCAGTATATGCTTTTGAACAAAATAACTTAAGTACAAGCAGTAATTCTCATGCTAATAAAAGTGAATCTATAATGGATGAAATCACAATAGATAGTTTAGATGATAGTACACAAAAACAAATAAATAATTTATATGAGTATATAAATAAAATGAAAAATAATGTAGAGCTCATGAATGATCTAGATCCAATTCAATATATCAAGGAATATATTAAAAATGGTGAAGGTGATTTTAATATAAAATCCTTGAGCAAGGCATTAACGAGTATATTATTTAAGGAAGTTAGAAGTGTATTAAAACTTATAATATCAATAGTTACAATAGTTATAATCTGTTCACTAATTAAAAATTTACAAGATGCATTTTCAAATGACAATGTATCGGAAATAGCTTTTTATGCATGCTATGCGTTGATAATAATGATTCTTTCAAAGAGTTTTATTATATCTATAGGTGTTGCAAAAGAAGTTATATTAAATATTTCTGATTTTATGGCTGCATTATTACCGGTGCTTATAACAATGATAGCTATGGTAGGAGGATTAACTCAGGCAGCAACATTAGACCCTATTATTTTAGCAGCTGTAGTGTTTATACCGAGAATTTATTCTAATATTATAATTCCACTTATATTAATGGGGTTTGTATTAGAGTTTGCAAATAATTTATCTAATGATCATAAGATTACGAATCTTTGTAAACTTTTAAAACAGTGCACTTTATGGATGCAAGGAATAATAATAACTGTTTTTATTGGTGTTTTAACAGTAAGAGGAATTACATCAAAAACAATAGATGCAGTTACGTTAAAAACTACTAAATTTGCGGTTGATAATTTCATACCTATAGTAGGAAAGACATTTTCTGATGCTATTGCTTCTATTGCAGGATATTCATTAATAATTAAAAATGCAATAAGTTCAGTAGGACTATTAATTATAGTATTAATGCTTTTATACCCAATAATAAAATTAGTACTTATGACAGTGATATATAAATTAGCTGCAGCGTTAATAGAACCAATAAGTGATTCTAGAATAACTAATTCAGTGGCGGCAGCAGGAAATTCAATGACGTTAATTATATCATGTGTTTTAAGCGTAAGTTTAATGTTTTTTATTTTAATAGCTCTTGTTGCATCCTCAGGGCTGTTTATAGTGGGAGGATAAGACATGAATTTGTTAAAGGAACTCGTAACAACCTTAGTTACTGCACTTATATTTATAACGGCAATAGAACTTATAAGCCCTAATAATGGTATGAAAAAATATCTAAAGTTTATATTAGGGTTAGTTTTAATAACCATAATATTAAATCCAATAGTGAAAATTATTTCAAATGGAGAAGACAGTATATATGAGTCTATAAGTAATTATGAAGACGTATTCTCTAATTATAAAAATGAAATTAAAAGTAGTGATGAGGATAAGTTAAAGGATGGAGATTTAAGAAAACAAGCTTTTGAAGAAAATTTTAATAAGAATTGTGAAAGTTTACTTAAATCTGAATATCCAAATAAAAACTTTAAAAGTGATGTTGAATGTATAGTTAATTTTAATAACATGATTTTTGATATAAAAAAAATAAAAATAGGTATAAGCGAAAAGTCAGTAAGTAAAATTAAAAAGGTGATAATTAATAAAAGTGATAAATATTATGAAGAGAATCAAAATAGCCAGTATAAAGAAATAGTGACATTTATAAGTGAACAGCTAGATATTCCTAAAGAGAAAATAGAAGTATATAAAATAGAGGAATAGGAGATGAGTTTATGGATAAAAAAAAATTTTCTAATAATCTAAAGAAAATACTAGGCGAAAAAAAATTAAGCAATCTTATTTCTATTTGCTTAGTATTAGCATTTATATTTGTGACCATGAATGTATTATTACCAAAGAATAAATATATAAATAAGAGTAATGACATTATTTATAAAGAAGACAAAAAAGAAAGTCCAAAAGAAAATGAAGTAAGCACTTCAACGACTATTTCAGGTGATCAAAAAACATATGAAGAAAATCAAAAGGTGGAATTAAAAAATATATTAAAAAAGATGGAGGGGGTAGGAGAAGTTGACGTAATGATTTCATTTGAAAGTGGAGAAGAAAAAATTCCAGCATATGATACTAATGCTCAAGTATCAACTACGGAAGAAACGGATACTGAAGGAGGAAAGAGAACTAATAATCAAAAAAATGATGGCGCAACAGTTGTTATGACAAGTAAAGACGGTGGAAATGAACCATTTATTTTAAGAACATATAAACCAAAAATAACAGGTGCTGTTGTTGTTGCAGAAGGTGCAGAAAATAGTAAAACAAAATATAACATTGAGCAAGCAATTTCAAAATTATATAACTTAACTTTGGATAAGGTTAATGTATATCCGATGAAGAAGTAGCATATAATTTAAAAGATAAAAAGGATGGGAGGAAAATATTATGAAAAGGAAACAATTAGGTATAATCTTTACTTTGTTAGCATTAATATTATGTGTAGGGGTGTTAGCAGCAAAGTTAAATAAGGGAGGACTAAACGATCCGACTGATTTAAGTGCAGTATTATCAACAGAAAATGTAGGGGTAAGTGAGGAAAAAGGAGAAGTAGCTAAAGCAGATGATGATAAAGCTACATTAAGTCAAAATGAATACTTCTTTCAATCTAGAAGTGAAAGAGAACAACAAGAAAGTGCAACAATTCAAAGCTTAAAAGCGTTAGTAGCAGATGAAAATACATCTAAGGAAAAGAAGGAAGATGCAAATAAGGAATTGACAGAAAGAATTTTAAGAAAAGATAATGAAGGAAGAGTTGAATTAAACATAAAAAATAAAGGATATGAAGATGCATTATGTATGATTGATGACAAGAAAGCAACAGTAATAGTAAAGTCAGCAAATACTCTTGAAGAGAAAGATAGCATTGCCATTCAAGAAATAGTACAAAATGTATCAAAGATAAAAGATGTAGTAATACAAGTTCAAAAATAACATAATTATAGCTTTGAAAAATAATATAAGTTTAATTGTAATGTTAAATCATATTTGTTATAATAAACGTAAGATTAACATGTTTTGTTATTACAAAACCTAGGAGGGTGAAAAGCATGGAAAGTTTGAATAAAGAAGATAACGTTGGTATCGTAAAAATATCAGACGAAGTAGTAAGCGTTATTGCAGGCATTGCCGCACAAGAAATTGATGGCGTTAGTGATTACCAAATAGGGGGCTCAAATAACTTATCAAGCATTTTAAAGGGTAAAAAGTCATTAGGGAAGTCAACGAAGGTTACTTTGCTTGATGATAAAGCAACTATAGATATAAATTTAAGCGTCGAGTATGGTGTAAAAATAATGGAGGTAGTTTCACAAGTTCAAGATAATGTAAAAAGAACGGTTGAAGCTATGACTGGATTAGTAGTAGAAGCAGTAAATGTGTATGTTCAAAACATTTATATGCCGAAAAAAGAAGAAGTTGAATCTAAGTAGTATCTAAATTTCACCCTCTGAATTTCAGAGGGTGTTTCCATGCTAGATATTATTTAGAGAATAAATTTCAACAAAAATGACAAGAATTAAGAAGAATTTAAAGTACGTGGAGGATCAGATGAATAGAAAACTATCAAGAGAAAAAGCAATGGAATTATTATTTGGGATGACATTAAACACTGATAATTATGAGGAAACATTAGAAAACTTTATAGACAATTATGAAAGTGATATAAAAGAATTAGATATAACATACATAAAGAGAATATTAATAGGGGTAGAAAATAATAAAGATAACATAGATGAGGCTATATCAAAGAATTTATGTAATTGGAAAATAGATAGAATATCAAAGGTTAACTTATGTATATTAAGATTAGCTGTATATGAATTATTATATGATGAAGAAATTCCAAACAGAGTTGCAATAAATGAAGCATTAGAAATAACAAAGAAATATTCAGATGAAAAAAGCGTTTCATTTATAAATGGAGTTTTAGATAATATCTTAAAAAAATAAAATATAAGGGGCGAAAATAAAAATGGGGCAAATTATAAACGGAAAAGAAGTAGCATTAAAGATAAAAGAAGAAATAAAAACTTTTGTTGAAGAAAGAAAAAATAATAAACTTAGGATTCCAAAGATTGCATCTATATTAGTTGGAAATGATGGGGGATCAATTTATTATATGTCAAGTCAAGAAAAGGTGGCTAATTCTTTAGGTGTAGATTTTTTAAAGATTATATTAGAAGAAGATGTTACTGATGAAGATGTTATAAATGAGATTCATAAATTAAATGAAGATGTTAATATTCAAGGCATAATGCTTCAATTACCATTACCTAAGCATTTAAACGAAAAAAAGATAATAAAAGAGATATCTGTTAAAAAGGATATAGATTGTCTTACATTTGAAAGTCAAGGTAAATTGTATATGGGGGAAAAAGGATTTTTACCATGTACACCTAATTCAGTTGTAACTTTAATTAAGAGTCTTAATATTGATATAACGGGTAAGGAAGTAGTTGTTCTTGGAAGAAGTAATATAGTAGGAAAGCCAGTAGCACAACTTTTATTAAATGAGAATGCAACAGTTACTATATGTCATTCTAAAACAAAGAATTTAAAAGAAGTATGTAGTAAAGCAGACATATTAGTTGTAGCAATTGGTAAACCTAAGTTTATAGATGAAGAATACATAAAAGAAAATGCAATAGTTATTGACGTAGGTACTTCATCTTTTGAAGGTAAAATAACAGGCGATGTTAATTTTGACAAGGTAATAGATAAAGCTTCTTTCGTAACACCAGTACCAGGTGGAGTTGGAGCTTTAACTACTACTCTTTTAATAAAAAATTCATGTGAGGCTTTAAAGGAATATGAAGATTAAAACTTTAACTGTTTCAGATCTAACAAACTATATAAAAAAAGTAATTGATAATGACTTTATTTTAAATAATCTCTCTGTAAAAGGGGAGATTTCTAATTTAAAGTTCCATAGCAGTGGGCATATTTATTTTTCTTTAAAAGATAACAATAGTAAAGTAAATTGTGTTATGTTTAAAAGCAAAGCAAGTCTTTTAAATATTGCCTTAGAAGATGGTATGGAAGTGATGGTAAAGGGAAGAGCATCTATTTATACAGCTACAGGGAGTTTTCAACTTTATTGTGATGAGATAAAAAAAGAAGGGCAAGGAGAATTATTTATAAAATTCGAAGCTCTTAAAGAAAAATTATCAAAGTCTGGATATTTTGATGAAATATATAAAAAGAATATCCCTATGTACGCTAAAAGAATAGGTGTTATAACCTCATCAACAGGTGCAGTAATAAGAGATATAATAAATGTAACTAAAAGAAGAAACTCATTAGTAGACATAATATTATATCCAGCTAAGGTTCAAGGTGACGGTGCATATAAAGAAATAATTGCAGGAATTGAATATTTTAATAAGAAGAAAAATATAGATCTAATAATAGTTGGAAGAGGTGGAGGTTCTATAGAAGAATTATGGAACTTTAATGAAGAAGAACTTGCAAAAGTTATATTTAATTCTAAGCTTCCTATTATTTCAGCAGTAGGTCATGAAGTCGATTTTACAATTTCAGATTTTGTTTCTGATGTAAGAGCAGCAACACCGTCACAAGCAGCTGAAATAGCAGTTCCGCTATTAAGTGATATAAACACAAGAATTTATGATATAGCAAAATCATTAGATTATGAAATACAAAAGAAATTAAAAGATTGCAAAAGTAGATTAGAGTCAAATGAGAAAATTCTAAAATTACATTCTCCAATGTCAAAAATAGTAAACTCATATTTAGAAATTGATAAATTAAAAGATAGATTATATTTTGCAATAGATATAAAAATAAAAAGAGAAAAGCAAAAGATAGAATCATTAAATAATTTATTAAGCGCTAATAATCCTATAAAGGTACTTAATAAAGGATATGCTATAATAGAGGATGAAAATAATAAGATCATTAAAGAAATATCACAATTAGATGAAAAAAAAGAAATAAGTATTTCTTTAAGTGATGGAAAAATTAAAGGGAATTTTATACCTATTAAGTAAGGAGAGTATTATATGGCAAAGAAAGAAAGCTATGAAGATATGCTTGGTAAACTTCAAGATATTTTGAGTACTTTAGAAGATGATAATTTAAACCTTGAAGAGGGTATGAAATCTTATGAAGATGGAGTAAAATTAGTAAATAAACTTTATAAAACTTTAAATTCATATGAAGGAAAAATATCTGTAATTAAGGAAGAGAAAGAAGTGGAGTTTGAAAGTCAAGATGGAGATAGATAATTTAAAAAATGCAATAGATAATTATTTAAAAAATTATTTTACAAATAGAAGTTCTTATAATAAAGCTGTTTATGAATCAGCAGGATATAGTGTAAATATAGGTGGAAAAAGAATACGTCCAACATTACTTATATTAACTTATTCTTTATATAAAGATAATATAGAAAAAATAATGCCAATGGCAGCTGCAATTGAAATGATACATACTTATTCTTTAATACATGATGATCTTCCATGCATGGATGATGATGATTTAAGAAGAGGTAAACCAACAAATCATAAGATTTTCGGTGAAAATATTGCAGTTTTAGCAGGTGATGCATTATTAAATGAAGCTATGACTTTACTTATGAAAAGTTCATTAGAATTAGGAGAAAGTGCTTTAAAAGCTTCTTATGAAATTTCAAAAGCAGCAGGCGCAGAAGGAATGATAGGCGGTCAAGTTGTTGATGTATTAAGTGAAGGAAGCGAAATATCAAAAGAAGAATTAGAATATATGCACGAAAAAAAGACAGGGGAACTTATAAGAGTATCAATAGTAGCTGGTGGTATTTTAGCAAAAGTTCCAAGTGGTGATATAGAAGCTTTAAATGAATATGGTAAAAAATTAGGCTTAGCTTTTCAAATAAAAGATGATATATTAGATATAGTAGGAACAGAAGAAACATTAGGCAAAGCAACTAATAGAGATAAAGAATTAAACAAAACTAATTTTATAACTGTTTATGGATTAGAAAAATGTGAAGAGCTTTGTAAAATGTTAACTGATGAATGTATAAAAATTTTAGATAACTTAAGTGTAGACGCTAGTTTATTAAAAGAATTAACTTATAATCTTTTAAATAGACTAAATTAAAAAAGGGAATGGTTATTATGAAATCATTATTAGATAGTTTAAATTTTCCAAAAGATTTAAATAATTTGAGTGATAGTGATACAGAGAGATTAAGCAAAGAAATAAGGCGATTTTTAATAGAAAGTGTTTCCAAAACAGGGGGACATTTATCATCTAACTTAGGTGTTGTAGAGCTTACTTTAAGTCTTATGAAATCTTTTGATTTTGAAAAAGATAAAATAGTATGGGATGTAGGACACCAAAGTTATGTGTATAAGATTTTAACTGGTAGAAAAGGTGAGTTTAAAAATCTTAGACAGTTTGATGGTCTAAGTGGATTTCCAAAGAGAAATGAAAGCAAGTATGATTATTTTGACACAGGTCATAGTAGTACTTCAATATCAGCTGGACTTGGAATGGCAAGAGCTAGGGATTTAAAGAAAGAAAAGTACACTGTAGTTTCTGTAATCGGAGATGGAGCTTTAACAGGTGGAATGGCATTAGAAGCTTTAAATGATGTTGGTTTTAGAAAAACTAAAATGGTGATAATTTTAAACGATAACCAAATGTCTATTTCACTTAATGTTGGGGGACTTTCTAGATATTTAAATAAATTAAGAATGGGCCAAACATATAATAAATTAAAAGCTAATATAAATACATCTCTTGGTTCATCTGATTTAGGAAAAGATCTTATTTCTAAAATGTCAAAAGTAAAAGATAGTATAAAGCAATTAGTTGTGCCTTCAATGTTTTTTGAAAATATGGGAGTAAAATATATAGGTCCTATTGATGGTCATGATATAAAAGCAATGAACGAAGTTTTCAGTAAAGTTAAAGATATAGAAGGTCCTGTTATAATACACACAGTAACTCAAAAAGGTAGAGGATATTCATTAGCAGAAAAAAGTCCATCTAAGTATCATGGAATTCCACCTAGTAATGATAAAAAGGAAGAACCAAACAAAGCTTGCAAGGAAACATATTCTAAAGCTTTTGGTAATGCATTAATGGATATAGCAAAAGAAGAAAAAGAACTAGTTGCTATAACAGCAGCTATGCCAGACGGAACTGGACTAAAAGATTTTTCTACTACTTATCCAGAAAGATTTTTTGATGTTGGAATAGCAGAACAACATGCAGTAACATTAGCAGCAGGAATGGCAGCTAATGGATTAAAGCCTGTATTTGCAGTATATTCTACTTTTTTACAAAGAGGATTTGATCAGGTAATACATGATGTGTGTATTCAAAACTTACCTGTAATATTTGCTATAGATAGAGCAGGAATAGTAGGAGAAGATGGAGAAACTCATCAAGGAATTATGGATGTAAGTTATTTGTCAATGATGCCTAATATGACAATAGTAGCTCCTAAATGTACAGAAGAAATTTTAAGTTTATTAAAATGGGCAATAAAAAAGAATTCACCTGTAGCCATAAGATATCCAAGAGGTAAAGATGTTGTTTGTAATTTAGATGCTTTAAAAGAGATAAGTTATGGAAAATGGGAAATTGCAAGTGAAGGAAATAAGATATGCATTATAGCTAGCGGAAGAATGCTTCAACATGCACTTTTAGCAAAGGAAATACTAAAAGAAAAAGGAATAAATCCTAAGATAATAAATGCAACTTTTATAAAGCCAATAGATGAACATTTATTAAAGAATTTAAAAGAAGAAGGATATGATATTTTAACTATTGAGGATAATATTATATGTGGAGGCCTCGGAATAGCTATTCTAGAATATTTAAATTGTATAAATTATAAGGGAAATATGAAATTATTAGGATATGATGATGAATTTATCCCACAAGGAAATGTAGAAATACTTTATAAAACATATGGATTAGATCCTGTAAGTATAAGTAATACAATCCTTAAACTTTATAATTAAAAGGAGAATATAATATATGGCAGAAAAAAAGGAAAGACTTGATATACTTTTAGTAGAAAAGGGTATAATTACTTCTAGGGATAGAGCTAAGGCTTGTATTATGGAAGGTAAAGTATTTGTTGATGGTCAAAGAGTTGATAAAGCAGGAGAAAAAGTAAGTATAAATGCTAACATAGAATATAAAGGCGCAAAACTTAAATACGTGAGTAGAGGTGGACTTAAGCTAGAAAAAGCTATGAAGTCCTATGATATATCTTTAGAAGATAAGGTATGTATGGATATAGGGGCATCTACTGGTGGATTTACTGATTGTATGCTTCAAAATGGAGCAAAGAAAGTGTATTCAGTAGATGTAGGATATGGTCAGTTTGCATGGAAATTAAGAACTGATGAAAGAGTAGTATGCATGGAAAGAACTAATATTAGATATGTTACATTAGAAGATATTGGTGAACCTTTAGATTTTGCATCAATAGATGTATCTTTTATATCTTTAAAAAAGATAATGCCAGCAACATTAGGACTTTTAAAAAATACTGGTGAAGTGGTAGCTTTAATAAAGCCACAATTTGAAGCGGGTCGTGAAAAAGTTGGTAAAAAAGGCGTTGTTAGAGAAATTAGTACACATAAAGAAGTAGTGTATGGAATAATTGAATTCCTTAAAAATGAAAACTTAAATATCCTAGGGGTAGGATATTCTCCAATAAAAGGCCCAGAGGGAAACCGAGAATACTTAGTCTATTTTACAAAAGATAATGAAAAAGAAAGTAATTTTCAAATTGATGATGTAGAAAGGGTTATAGAGGAATCTCATAAAGAACTTTAGAGATTTTCGGAGGGGTTATGAAGAATATAGGTATTGCGATAAATCCATCAAAAGACTGTAAAAATACTATTTTAAATATGGTGAAAGAAAAAATTGAAAATATTTGCAATATTACTAATATTGAAGTATACAATAGTTTTGATATAAAAGATTTAAATTTAGGTTCATTAGATTTACTTATTGTTTTAGGAGGAGATGGAACACTTCTTGGGGTAGCAAGGGAATTGGATGATGATTTTAAGGCACCTATATTAGGAATAAATATAGGTAACTTAGGAGTTTTATCTAGTATAGAAATATCCGATTTAGATTTGGCATTAAAAAAATTGATGACTAAAGATTGTAAAGTACACAAGAGAATGATGTTAAACTGTGAAGTAGATATAAATGAGTCAATAAAGAATATCAAGGCCTTAAATGAAGTTGCAGTAGCAAGAGGAACTTTGTCAAGAATGGTAAAATTCAAGATATTTGTTGATGAAAAATTATATGCTATATTTAAAGGCGATGGACTTATTGTTTCAACTCCTACGGGATCAACAGCGTATTCTTTTTCAGCAGGAGGACCATTTATATATCCTGACTTAGAAGTTATTAGTATAGTGCCTATATGTGGTCATACAAAGAGTATGCATCCAATTGTACTAAAAGGTGATAGTACTATAAAGATAATAGCACAAAATGGCGGAGATCAAATATACTTGACAATAGATGGACAAAGAGCAATAGAAATGAAAGACAATTCTGTTATAACTGTAAAAAAGAATCCAAAGTCATTAAAATTACTGTTATTTAACGATTATGATTATTTTAAAGTAATAAGAAATAAGGTATTAAATAATTCTAAGGAATGTGATGGTGAAGAAATTTGAAATCAAAAAGACATACTAAGATATTAGAAATTATATCATCTAAAGAAATAGAAACTCAGGAAGACTTAGCGGAAGAATTAAAATCACAAGGTTTTGATGTAACTCAAGCAACTGTTTCAAGAGATATCAAAAATTTAAAACTTATTAAAATACAAGGTGCTTCTGGAAATTATAAATATGTTGTATCTTCTGGTGAAGAAAAAAACATAATAGACAGATTAAGTAATATATTATCTAATACGGTTATAAGTGCAGAAAACGTAGATAAGATGGTAGTAATAAAAACTATAAGTGGTTCCGGATCAGCAGCAGCAGAGGCTATAGATAATTTAGAAGGATCCGATATAGCAGGAACAGTAGCGGGAGACAATACAATATTTATACTTCTTAGAAGTTTAGAAAAAGCAGAAGAATTAGTAGCTAAAATAAGAAAAAGAATATCACTATAAATATAAGGATGGGTATATATGTTAATTCAATTAAACATTAAAAATTTTGCATTGATACAAGAAATAACTATGAATTTCAATGAAGGATTTAATATTCTTTCAGGTGAAACAGGAGCAGGTAAATCTATTTTAATTGATGCAATAGATTATGTATTAGGTGGAAAATTTTCGAAAAGTTTAATAAGAACTGGAGAAGATAAAACTTATGTTGAAGCTATATTTACTATTGAAAATAGCTTATTAAAAAATGTATTGATTGAATTGGATATTGAAAGTGACGATGATATGCTAATTGTCTCTAGAGAAACTCATCAAAGTGGGAGAAGTTTAATTAAAGTTAACGGAAAAACTTTTTTAGCATCTCAATTAAAAAAAATAAGAGAAAGATTATTAGATATACATGGTCAACATCAAAATCAAACTCTTCTTCAAAGAAATAGTCATATATTGTACTTAGATGAATTTATAGGAGAAGAAATTCTTAATCACTTAGAAGAATTTACTTCTTTAAAAGATAGTTTATTACAAATCGAAAACAAAATTCAACAAATATGTGGAAATGATGATAGAGATAAACTTTTAGACTATCTTAAATTTCAAATTGAGGATATAGAAAAAGGAAAATTAAAAGAAAAAGAAGAAGAAAATTTAAAAGAAGAATTTAATTTACTATCAAATGCTGAAAAAATAAGCAAGAGTTTAAATTTATCATATGCTTTATTAAATGGTGTTGATGGAGAAAATAGTATTATAAATTCAATATCAAAGGTAATTCAAGAATTATCGAATATTGAAAATAATTTTGAAAAAGTTAAAAAAAATAGAGAACTAATAGAAGAGGCTTTTTATACAATAGAAGAAGTATCTAGAGATATAAGAAATATAGCTGAAGAAGTTGTATATGATGATGACGCTTTAGAAAAAATAAATGCAAGAATATATGAAATTAATCAATATAAGAAAAAATATGGAGCTACTATAACAGAAGTTTTAGAGTATTATAATAAAATAAAAATACAATATAATGATCTTATAAATTCTGAAAAAATCATTGAAGAATTGAATTTGAAAAAGCAAGAAATTATGAAAGAAATGGAAAAAGTATCACTAAAACTTCATGAATTAAGAGTTGATAAAAGCATTGAATTAAAAGAAAAAATTTTAAATGAACTTAGTTTTGTAGGTCTTGAAAAATCAACTATGAAAATAAGTATAATAAGAGAAGAAAAGTTTAATTCTAGAGGTTTTGATGATGTATGCTTTATGATTTCTACAAATCCTGGAGAACCACTTATGCCATTAGAAAAAATATTATCTGGTGGAGAACTTTCAAGAATAATGCTTGCATTAAAATGTGTTTTTGCAGATAAAGATGAAATAGCAACTTTAATTTTTGATGAAATAGATACTGGTATTAGTGGTGTTGTGGCAAAAAGAGTTGGCGAAAAAATGTATCAAGTCTCTAAAAATCACCAAGTTCTATGCATAACACATCTTCCACAAATAGCAATTTTATCAGATTATCATTACTTTGTATCAAAAGTAGTAAAAGAAAATAAGACATTTACTAATATAAGAGTGTTAACAAAAGAAGAAAAAGAGTATCAAATTGGTAGAATGCTTGGTGGCGATGAAGTTACAGAAGCAACATTAAATAATGTGAAAGAAATGATAAAAATTGCCGAGTTAAAAAAATTAGAAATTTAAAAATTAATACATATAGTAATATATTTTGGTAAAAATAAAATCATGTAATGCGTGGTTTTATTTTTTTTTTATTGTCCCAAATTTCTTGCAGGCGAGTTCTAAAAGGCAAAAAATTAGAAAAATCCATAATTTTAAGAATGGATTTTATATTTTTTCAAATAACAATAAAAATATATTTATAAAAAATTTAACATGAACTAAAAATTTTTGACTTTTATAACAATGTTAATACAGCATAAGAGGCTTGTCTCATGGGGAAATTAAAATCAGAAGCAAAGGAGGAGGGAAATTATGAAGAAGAAAATATTAAAAACTATTAGTTTAATTACAGCTCCAATCTTGATTCTGGTTTTAATAACTAGTATATATTTAAAAGGTATTCCAAACACAATATATACAAATAAAGATATACCAGTATCTTCGATGATTCCGATAGGAAGTACAATAAATAAAATTGAAGATTACGGGAATAAATACGAGGTTAAGTTATTAGGGTTGATACCAGTAAAGTCATTAGAGGTTCAAAAAGTAAAAAATCTAGAAATTTATCCAGGTGGAAATAGCGTAGGTGTTAGAGTATCTACACAAGGTGTTTTAGTTGTAGGATATTCTGATATAGTAATTAATAATGTAACAGAAGAAAGCCCCGGTAAATTAGGTGGAGTTCAATTAGGAGATATAATATTAAAGATTAATGGTGAAGAAGTTGAAAATTGCAAAGATTTAGTAGGTATAATTAAAGATTGCAAAGAATGCAAAATAAAAGTTGACTTATTGAGACATAATGAAAAATTGAGTAGAGAAATAGAACTAAAAAAAGAAGAAAACTCAGATTATAAACTAGGACTATGGATTAGAGATTCTACAGCAGGTGTAGGAACAATGACTTTTATAGATAGTGAATCAAAAAAATTTGGTGCATTAGGTCATCCTATTACCGACTGTGATACAAATGAAGCATTTTTAATTAAAAAAGGTGATTTATTAGAATCATCAATAATAAGCTTAAGAAGAGGTGAAAAAGGATCTCCAGGAGAACTTAAAGGTGTATTTATAAACGAAAATAATGTAAGTGGTAAAATAAAAAGTAATACTGAAAGTGGTATTTTTGGAACAGTTGAAAATATGAATATTATAAAAAGTAATGTAAAACCTATGAAAGTTGGATTTAGAAATGAGATATGTGAGGGTAAGGCAAGTATAATAACGACTATTGACGAATCTGGACCTAAAGAATATGAGATAGAAATAGTTAAACTTTTGGAACAAAATACTCCGGGACCTAAAAGTATGGTGATAAAAGTTACTGATTCTAAGTTATTAGAAAAAACAGGAGGAATAGTTCAAGGAATGAGTGGAAGTCCTATTATTCAAAATAATAAAATTGTAGGAGCAGTAACTCACGTGTTAATAAATAAGCCAGATACAGGTTATGGAATATATATAGAGTGGATGTTAAAAGATGCAGAAATAATAAAATAACATGTAGTATTAAAAGCACTAATTTTTATAATTAGTGCTTTTACAATAAAAAAATAATGAGTTTTACAAACTATTTTCTACAAAACTATTTACTTATATTAAAAATAAGGTTATAATTTACAAATAGTGGAATATAAATTAAATATAACAATTAATGTTATATTTGATTAATTAGTGTTATAATTTAGTTATTAACTGTTATTTTTAATGTAAAGTAATACATATCACTATAACGTAATAAAGCAAAAAGAGGATTTTTATTAAAGAGTATAGAATTATTTAATGTGATAAGTTTGGCTATTAAGAGTAGTTTATGATGTTATAGAGAGTATGATTCAAATAGTAATATAATTAGGTTTATGAAGGAGAGGAAAAAAGCATGGAAGATAAAAAGATATCTGTACTTATTGCTGATGATAATAAGGAATTTTGCAGTATTTTAAACGATTATTTATTAAATCAAAGGAATATAATAGTAACTGGAATAGCAAAAGACGGTAGGGAAGCTTTAGACTTAATAATTGAAAAGAAACCAGATTTATTAATTCTAGATATAATAATGCCACATTTAGATGGTTTAGGTGTTTTAGAAAGATTAAATACTATGAACTTAGAAAAGATGCCTAAAATTATAATATTATCTGCAGTAGGTCAAGATAAAATTACTCAACAAGCAATAACATTAGGAGCAGATTATTATACTGTTAAGCCATTTGATATGGAAGTGTTTACAAAAAGAATAAGAGAAATGTTCAATAATGAAACAGATAACCAAAGTATAAGAAGAACATCATCACAATCTATGATTTCTTATACTAGTGAATGCCAAGAAAATAAAGGAACTTTAGATTTAGAAACAGAAATAACAAATATTATACACGAAATTGGTGTACCAGCTCATATAAAAGGATATATGTATTTAAGAGAAGCAATAACTATGGTTGTAAATGACATAGAGTTATTATCAGCTGTAACAAAAGAATTATATCCATCAATAGCTAAGAAGTACAATACAACAGCTTCAAGAGTGGAAAGAGCAATAAGACATGCTATAGAAGTAGCGTGGGGCAGAGGTCAAATAGAAGCTATTAATAAGCTATTCGGATACACAATCCATAATGACAAAGGCAAGCCAACAAATTCAGAATTTATAGCAATTATTGCTGATAAATTAAGACTTAAGAATAAAGTATCATAGTAATATTTTACTAGGCTAAGTATATATAACTTTTATAAAGTATAGCCAACAAATATTATTTTATACCTATAAATATATGAACTTTCAATAAGACATCATTTAATCAGTTTAGGATAAAAATTGGTTAGGAGGTGTCTTATTTTTTATGCCTAGACTTAAGAAAAGAATTTATGATTTTGATGAAAGTATTAATGACTTTATGATTTACTGTACCAATAAGGATTTGACTAAAAAGATGAGAAAATCCTATGAAGGAACATTGAAGCTATGCTAAATATTTGGCTGATGAAGTCAATATCTCTACTCCTCTAGAGGTTACAACAAAACAGATTAAATATTATTTGGAACTTATAAAAACAAAGGGGAAATATTCATATGTTGCAGATATTAATTCTTTAAAGTCTAATAATCCATCTGGAAGAAGTGATTTTGAAAAGCCAGTATTGATGTATACTGTCAATAACTATTTAAGAAATATTATATTAAGAGTTAACTCAAAAAGAAATTGAGTATATAAATATATTTAAAAAAATTACTATAAATGATAAAAATTATTCAACTAATGATGTTTTATACAATATAAACGAATAGATTATTGAATTTAATTTATATGAAAGCATATAAACAAATAATATAATTATGATATTAACAAAGTTTGGGGAAGATATTATAAATGTATGCAGGATTTTTGAATCGATATTTAGCGTATTTTATTGACAGATTAGCTATTTTTTTAGTGTATATTTTATTTTGGTTAGTTTGGATATTATTTGACAGGATATTAAATGAAATTGGTATTGAACAAAAAATCAAAAAAATAATATTAGGTAATTTAGGGGTAATTATTTATTTAGTTATACCTTGGTTATATTATTCTTTTTTTGAATCATCTAATGGAAAAGCAACGCTTGGTAAAAAGGCATTAGGTATAATAGTTGTAGATGCAAATAATAATAAAATTTCATTTTTAAGAGCCACTGTTAGATATTGGAGCAAATATATTTCTTTGATAATTTTTTTTATTGGTTATATTATGGCAGGTTTTACCAAGAAGAAACAAGCTCTTCATGATATTATATCAGTTACATATGTAATAAAGAATAATACAAAGTAAATGCTACCTAGAATTCATTTAAAAGGATTCTCAAATTTGATGGTTAGTAATTTTTTAATACAAAATAAAACAATTATATAAAGAAAAATAAATAAGATATAGATAATTAGAGAAACAGGGTGAAATTCAGTAAAATAAGAAAATTAGATTAAAAAAATGAGGTGGAGCATGTGCGTAAAATAGGAGATATCATTTTATAAATATACAGAAAATAATTAAATATAAATAGCAAATAATGAACTTAGTACAAATAATTGCATTAGGTTCTTTTTTATGTTGAAAAATAGAACCTAGAAAGAACGGTAAGTCTAAGTTACATATTCTAAAGTTAAAGGAACATATAGAAAAAACAATATATTTATGTATTTTATGATATAATATGGAATAAGTAAAATGTGTATATATTGAAAAACATAATAGGGGGAATAAGTAAGTGCTATTAATGCAAAAAGATGAAATATTTCTAAATGATAATTATAATCTAAATAATAATTATAGTCTAATAAGACAGTTAGATATTAGAGAGTTAAAATTGTTGAAATATAAATATGAAATGAAAGCTAAACAACTTAGAAACAGAACAACTACAATGACTACTGTTAGTACTATAATATCAATTGTATTAGCGCTAATAAGTACAAGTACTAAGGTTGTTGAAAAGTTTGATATTATTAGTTTATTAAATATTATCGAAGTTTTTGTGTTATACATAATAGCAATTACAAGTGTTGGAGTGTACGTAAAAGCCAGTTTAGATATGGCTTCTGAATATGAAACATTAGTTGTTATGATAATAGAAAGAATAGCTGAAATAAAAGCTAGTGATTGGAACAAAGCACAATTAGTTAAAGTACAAATTTTTGATTAAGAAAATAATCAAAAATATAAATAAAACATTGAGAATTTGATAAGAATCGTATATCATTAAGCCGATAAACATATGGCTAATAATACAAAAAAACTGTATAGATATATGTATTTAAGAGAAGCAATAACTATGGTTGTTAATGATATAGAATTATTTTATTCTCTTATAAGTAATGAAATCTGTTCTAATTTTGTATGAGAAAATTAGAACAGATTTGTATTTTTTATTAAATGAATAGTTATTTATAATTTTAAAGTTTATTAAACGTAATATCCTTACCTCTAGATACAACATTGTTTGTATTATCTAGTTTCTCTTCATATGACTTGACTTTAACTTTTGATATATCATTTGACTTTTCAATGAAATCTTCTTTTTTATTTTTTGACAACTCTAGATCATCTCCTTTTTTATATTATTAGTATCTAAATAATAGTTATACTTATAATTTGCTCTATTATTAAGATGAACTAGGTAATTTTATTATAGTTAGTAATGATACAATGGAATTATATGAAAAATATTTCCAAGAAACCAACAATAAAACTTATGTGAAAATGTTAAAAGATATTCTTTTAAATAATAAAAAGTAATAAAATGTCGAAATTTATCAACAAATATCTTGGAAATATGTTATAATATTTATAGATATAAACCAAGGAGGAAAAAAATGATAAAAGAATGTAAAAAAGGCTATGATGTAAATATAAGAAAATTTGGCGTTCAAACAAATGTAATTTTACCATTTTCATTTGTTAATAGTGATGGCACAAGTTCTGTAAGATGCAAAACTGATAATTGTGAATTCATTAATGTATGCGAATATAAAGATTATATAAAAGATTAAGATAAGACCTTTTCTTTTTATTTGAAATAAAAATGTTTTTAAGTGTCTTTTAGTGTATATAGAGTGTTATATAGTATATTTAAATGTGATATGATGTTTGAATCGATTAAAACTAAAATAAAGTTAAAATATTAAGCTATTAAAGTGAAGTGAATTTAATAAATAGTATGTAGAAATTTAAGGAGATGAACCTAAGATAAGGAAACATCTTCTTTTTCGTTGCTATAAAATAGATATTTGGAATTAAAAATAACATTTTTCCATTACTTCAGGGTATACCAAAGAGTATAACTCAGTTGATAGATGTGGTGAAAGTACTAAAAAAATGCAACATCTTGTTAAATGGTATAAATATAATAAAGAAAAATTGCACCCAATAGAATTAGTATCAGATATCTAAATTTTGTGTAATCTAATATTAGAGTTATTAATTATAAGGTGAAATATGGATTTAAATAATTTTAGTGGAATTGAAGAACTTTTGAATTATTTAGGGTATGAAAAAATCACTGAAGAAGATGATGAATCAACAGAATCCAATGAATCAAGCAATGAAAGCAATACAAGCGATTGTAAGTGTAAAATAGATCCAACAGCAGGGGCAAGTACAAACTGGTGTTCAAAGTTAAATTTAGATATACCAGGGGGATTTCAAGATATAAATCCAATATTATTTGTAACTTTAGGAGAAGTTATAGGAAATGTTATTTCTGGACAATTACCGTACAATGTTGCTAATACTATATCTAATCTTATTATTCTTGTTGGTCAAATAATAGAAACTTATGGTACGCAGCAGCAATATTATGAGATAGGACCTGGAAGATACTTCAATTATGCATATAAAAATGTTGAAAATCCTTTTTGCAATTTTGATACAAAGAAAGAAGAGGGTTTAAATAATGCTAATGATTTAATTAAAGATGAAAATTTTAAAAAAGGTAATTTAAATGAAGATAAAGGTTTAAGGCAAAAATATAATAACATAAATGATATATGTTTTAAATTAGAAAATTTAGAATGTGAATTTAATAGAATGGCAACTAAAATGTATGAATTAGAGAAAAGAATAAAAAAGATAGAAAATAGTAAATAGACTAACAGAGAAAATTATTTCTAGATTAATATAATATTAGATCCCCATTTGGATAGATAAAACATATATTGTAATAATTTTTTATAATTTTAGATATAGGTGAGATATGGATAACAATAGTTTTTATGATTTAGATGAGATATTAAAGCATCTTGGCTATAAAAAATGTGAAAAGAATAATTCTGATGATAAATGCAAAGAAAAAGATGAAGAAAGAAAGTGTAAAATTGATCCAAGTGCTGGGGCAAGTACAAATGAGTGTCAAAATTTAAACTTAGATATGCCATGTGGATTTCAAGATTTAGACCCTATGTTAATGTTAGTTATTGGAGAATTGATAGCTAATGCAATATCTAGTAAATTACCATCTAGCTTATTAAATGCTTATGGAAACTGGCTACAATTAGTAGGACAAGTAATTGAAACATTTAATGCACAGCAACAGTATCAACAAGGTGGTCCGGGACGGTATTATAATCCAGAGTATAAGAATGTAGATAATCCATTTTGTTCAAATGAAGATGTGAAACTTGATAAAGAGTACAAGTACAAAAAAAGAAATAAAAAAGATAATTGTGATAAGATAAAAAAATTAACTTTTAGGGTAAATCAATTAGAAAAAGAAATAGAAGAATTAAAGAAAAACTTTAAATGAATACCTCTAATGAGTATTTTTCATTAGAGGTATTTTAGCTTTGAATTATTCAGTGAAATTTTTATTTATATCTATAGCTTCTAATTGAAGAAAAAAATTGAAGTCTAATAAGATTAGCATAAATTTTATTCAATATCATCAAAATAGTTCATATAGCTTTGATCATCATATATATTTTCAGCTTTATCTTTTCCAAGTTGAATTTTTTCTTCTATATATAATGCTTTATCTGTAAATAAATAATCAAGATCCATATCCTCACACCAAAGATACTTAGCATAGGTAATTAATTCATCTATAGGTATAGATGCACATCTTAGTATATTCTCATCTAAATTTTCTAATTTAATTTCTGCATTAAGATAACCGTGATGTATTCTTCCATCAAATCTAGAATTACCTTTAATAATTAATTCATCAGATAATTCAATACCTCTAGTAGAAAATCTTATTATAGGTTTTTCACACCAAGAATAAGGATATGAAAGTAAATTAAATTCTTCAGGCTTTATGGCTACAAATTCAATATCATTTGTTTCTTCATTAGAATATGTATATATTGAAGCTGAAGTTCTATCCATAAGGTCTAAAAGATTTTCTTTTTCATCTCCTTTATTAAAACAAAACCAAGTTTCATAAAAATGTTCATTTGTAATGTAAATATTCAATATTTTCACCTCATTAAATATATTTATATAAATTAAAAATGTGTTAATTTTAAAAATTAAGCTTTACTTTAAAGTAATAATTTTTTATAAAATAAAGTCCACCTTATTTTAGTGTACATAAAATAATATTGACATGCAATATAGAAACCTTTACCATATGAGTATAAGGCTTCTAATTATACTTTTATAAAGTATAATTATTTAAATTCAACTTGTCAATTATTAAAAATAAAATCGTTTACAGTATGTAGGGAAATAATATAAGAGAGGGGATTTAATTATGAATTCAAAAAAATATGGTCAAGATGTATTTATTGAAAAAATAAATGAATTAAAGAATAAGGAAAGTTTCACTTTAGATGATGGGATTAAATCTATAAAAACTTTATACGATATGAAGGATGAATGTGAGTTACTTTCTATAAGAGATACAATAGATATTGTTATTCTTAAAATAGCAGAAAAAATATCTTTTAGTAAAATAGCAGTAAAGGTATTTAAATATAAAAAATTTAGAAGTAAATTGTCTGTAGATCAAAATAGAATAATCTGGTATGAAGGTGTTGAACGTGTAGGATCAGCAGATGGAATAAAGCAAGTTATTTTTAGAGAAGTAGATAATATGGAAGAAATTCTAATAGAAAAATTTAATGGAAGATCAATAAGAATTAATGAGAAAGCTTTTGTTTTAGGATGGGAATAAATTAAAACTTATATGACTTAAGATAGGAATTAATCCTATCTTAATATTTAAAAACAAACTGGTATCGTTACCAAAGCATAATTTTGTGAATTAAGGAGAGGATAATAATGACAATAGAATTTTTAATAATAATAGTATTTGCAATAATAGGAGGAGTAATGTATTTGAATTTAGAACAGGACAAAGCTAATGACGTAGAAAAAAATGAAGACAAAGTTTACATAGAAGATAAAAAAGTGACAAACAAAACTATGATGCAATATTTTGAATGGTATTATCCTAATGATGGTTCTCTTTGGAGTAAAGTAAAAGAAAATTCTAAAAAGTTAAGCAAAAAAGGGATTACTGCACTGTGGCTTCCGCCTGCTTATAAGGGGGTAGAAGGCATTAATGATGTTGGGTATGGAGCGTATGACTTATATGATTTAGGAGAATTTAATCAAAAAGGAACCATAAGGACTAAATATGGTACAAAGGAACAATATTTAGATGCTATAAATGAAGCACATGATAATAATATAGAAGTATATGGAGATACTGTATTTAATCATAAAGCAGGTGCAGATGAAAGTGAGATAGTAAAAGCTCAATTAGTAGATAGTAATAATAGAAATAATATTATAGGAGAAGAAAAAGAAATAAAGTCGTTTACTGTATTTAATTTTCTTGGTAGAAATAATAAGTACTCTTCTTATAAATGGAGTGCAAAAGATTTTGATGGGGTAGATTTTGATGATTTAACAAAACAAAATGGAATATTTAAATTTGTAGGGAAAGAATGGGAACAAGATGTAGATAATGAAAATGGAAACTTTGATTTTTTAATGTGTGCGGATTTGGATATAGATAGCAGAGATGTTGTAGAAGAACTTAAAACATGGGGAAATTGGTATGTAAATGAATGCAAGTTAGATGGTTTTAGATTAGATGCAATAAAACATATAAAATTTGATTTTTTTACAGAATGGTTAAATGATATTAGGAATAAGAAAGGTGACAATGTATTTGCTGTTGGTGAATATTGGTCTGGAGATATAAACAAATTAAAATACTATATTAGTAAATCACAAAATGTTATGTCGTTATTTGATGTTCCTCTTCATTATAAATTTTATGAAGCAAGCAATTTAGAAGAAAACTTTGATATGAGAACATTAATTCAAAATACCTTATTAGAACATGATGAAAAAATTTCAGTTACTTTTGTTGATAATCACGATACTGAACCTGGTCAGGCGCTTGAATCTTGGGTGAAACCGTGGTTTAAATTAATAGCATACACATTTATATTAACAAGGCAAGAAGGATATCCTTGTGTATTTTATGGAGATTATTATGGAATTCCTGAAAAGGGGTTTGATGGTTTTAAGAGTCAGCTGGATGTGATTTTAAATGTAAGAAAAAAATATGCTTACGGTGATCAATGTGATTATTTTGATGATAAAAATATAATTGGGTGGACTAGACAAGGCGATTTGGTGCATGACAATTCAGGTGTTGCGGTATTAATAAGTAATGGAAATGAAGGTAGTAAAAAGATGTTTATGGAGACTAAAAATATAAATACTGTTTTTATAGATATAACAGGAAATGTACAAGAAGAAATACTAATAGACAATGAAGGAAATGGGACTTTTAAAGTAAATAATAAATCATATTCAATATGGGTTAAAAAATAATAAAAAAATTTTAGATGACTTAATAAGGGTCATCTATTTTTTATGTAATTAAAAAGTTTATAAAGCAAGCATTCATCACGTTTTAGTGGATTTTATAAAAGGAATTCTAGTATTTTAATTAACATATATTTTGTTAAGTACTATGAATAATATGGAAAAATTAAACATAGTATAAAGTAGAGTAACTTAAGGAGGAATAAGTGGTGAATTATATGGTGAATAAGCTTGGTCAAACCTTTAAAGATAAAAAAGTATATTTTTTCATGGTATTAATAATGTTTTGCATCGGAATATCTTTTGGACTTTATGTAGTAAAGTACATGAGCGAATCCAACAGAAATGATTTGTTAAGTTATTTTTCAAGTTTTACATCTTCGATAGGGGACACGCCTATTAATTATGAAAATTTGTTAATTAATGTTATAAAAAAGAATATGTTGCTAATTATACCTATATTCATGTTTGGTTTTACTTTTTTTGGAATGCCGTTCATATTAGTTTTAGATATGTTTAAAGGATTTACGTTAGGATATACATTTTCGTTTATACTAACAACTTTTCAGGGCAAAGGTATTGGACTAGCATTAGTATCTGTAATTCCTCAAAATTTAATTTATATTCCTTGTTTTATAGCATTAAGTGTTATAGCATTAGCTATGTCAACTCAAAAATTTAAAAGTAAGTTTTTTAAAAGAGCGAATTTAAATGATCCATTTTTTAATTCTTTAGGAAATAAACTGATTATAATCTTAGGATTTTTTATATTTGCAGCTATTATAGAAACTTATGTGTCACCTAATTTTATAAAATTTGTGGTTACTAAATTTTATTAGCTTTATAATTAAAAAACATATATAGAAAATTATAAACTTAAGATATAAATCTTAATTAAAGAGGAAAAATGATAATTTTGTCGAATATTAATTCATAATCAATGGTATAGGAGAGAATAATGGTAGATAGTATAAATAACTATAAAGAATATTTATTTGATAGTGGAAAAAGTGAAAATACTATATATGCTTATGTAACAGATGTGACATTATATCTTAAGTTTTTGGATAAGAAAGGTATAGATGTATATAAGAGTGATAAATTAACAGTTATGGCATATATTCAATATTTATTAGAGTCAGGAAAATCCGAAAGATCTATAAATAGAATAGTTATAAGTCTTAGGAGTTTTTACTCTTATTTAAAGAGTCAGTCATTAATAAATGAGGTACCAAAGATAGAGTATAAAAGTTCTAAAAATAATAGAAAGTTACCGCAAATTTTAACAGTAGATGAAGTAGATAAAATAATTAGAACAGTAGAGAAAGATTGTCCAAAAGGAATTAGAGATAACGCATTGCTAGAGCTTATGTATGCTACTGGAATGAAAGTATCTGAACTAATATCTTTAAATGTAGATGATATTAACTTGGAATTACACTTTGTAAGATGTACCGATAGTAGAAATTTTGAAAGATTAATACCTATAGGTAGAAGTGCTTGTAAAGCATTAAATGAATATCTTAGCATAAGATATAAAATAGCCGAATGTGGAGTTCCTAACTTATTTGTTAATCTAAATGGAAATAAATTAACAAGACAAGGGATTTGGAGAATAGTAAAAGAGTATTCTAAAAAAGCGCAGATAGACAAAGATGTAAATTTAAATACATTTAGACATTCATTTGCGGTACATTTACTTCAAAATGGTGCAAATGTAAGAGCTGTACAAAAGTTACTTGGAAATCAAGTATTAACATATATGGATACTTATTATGAAATAATAAATAATGATAAAATTAATTTTATATATATGAATACACATCCAAGAGCTTGATTTCACTAGCTTTAAGTAAAATTAAATATTTTTTTAATTACAAACTTCCACCCAGTTGCCACCGAAAAAACTATATTTCGGTGGCAAATTTAATTTTCGATTTAATTAAATAGTTATTCACTTAAAAACTGATACCTAAATTGGTGTCAGTTTTTATTTTTCATTGAGTTTGTTTAGACTAGATATAAATAAAAATAAACTAAAAATTTTGTCACATAATAAGGAGTTTTATAGTTTTATAATAATATTATTTATTATTTTGGTAACACTAATTTTGAAGGGAGGAAGATTGATGAAAAATAATATAAAAAGAATAATATCTTTTACATTGGTTTTTGTTTTGACTGTTATATTAATACCAATAGGAGCTGTAAATGCATCTATGCTAGAGGATGAAGTTAAAGCTGAGGGGATGAATGTAGAAGCAAAATCAGCATTATTAATTGAACCAACAACAGGAAAAGTTGTGTATGAAAAAAATCCAGATGAAAAGTTTGCACCAGCATCTGTAACCAAAATCATGACAATGCTTCTTACCATGGAAGCAATAGATAATGGTAAAATTAAATTAGATGATAAAGTAACTTGTAGTGAAAATGCAAAAAAAATGGGTGGAAGTACAATGTTACTAGATACAGGTGAAATAAGAAGTGTTGAGGAATTATTAAAGGGTGTAGCTATAGCGTCTGGAAATGATGCAGCAGTTGCTTTAGCCGAATATTTAGGTGGAACAGAATCAGACTTCGTTGTATTAATGAATAAAAGAGCTCAAGAGCTAGGAATGACAAATACAGTATTCAAAAATTGTAATGGACTTCCTGCAGATGGACATTTATCAACAGCACGTGATATTTCGTTAATGTCTATTGAGTTATTAAAACATCCAACTGTATTAAAATACACAGGAACTTATATGGATTCTATTTCAGAAGGAAGAAAGTCACCAATTGAACTAGTAAATCATAATAAATTAGTTAGATTCTTTGAAGGTTGTGATGGATTAAAAACAGGTTTTACAAATGAAGCAAAATATTGTATTTCTGCAACAGCAACTAGAAATGGAGTAAGAATGCTTACTGTTATTATGGGGGCACCAACTTATAAAATAAGAAATAGAGATGCAGGAATATTATTAAATCATGGATTTTCAAAATATGAAGGTAAAAAAATAGTAGCAAAAGATGAAGATGTAGAAAAAATTCTTATGGATAAACAAACAGATAGATTTTTTATGGCAAAAGCAAAAGAAGATTTAACAGCAGTATTACCTAAAGGAAACAATGGTGAAATTTCTAAGAAAATAGTTATTGAAGAATTAAAACCTGAATATAAAATGGGTGATATAGTAGGAAAATGTGAAGTTTATCTAGGTGAAGAAAAAGTAGGAGAAGTATATATATATTCTGATAGAGATATAAAGAAAGGAAATCTATTTGATAATATAAAATATAATATAAAAAACTTATTTGAAAAAGGAGTATAGAAGAAACTTTTAAGAGAACAATTTTAAATAGCACTCATAAAAAGATAGATTGTTAAGGGAAGTTATTTTGACTTCCCTTAATTAAGTTTTCTATTTATTTTAAGAATTAATATATATTCTTATAAAGGTAATAAGCTTGTTTAAAATATATTTAATTGATATTATTTAAATAAGATAGTAAAATACTAATATCCATGCTAAAAAGGTGAGTGAATATATGGATTTTCCAAGTATTAAGATAAAAGATTTTGAAGGCCCATTTGATTTATTACTTCATTTAATTAAAAAGAATCAAATGGATATTTATAATGTAGAAATATCAAAAATAACAAATCAATACTTAAAATATATTGATGATATGAAGGTTATGGATTTAGAAATAACATCAGAATTTATAGTCGTTGCAGCTACATTAATAGAAATAAAATCTAAACATTTATTGCCTAAAATTAAGAAAGATGAAGATGAGGACGAAGAAGATCAAGAAAAAGATCTTATTGAAAAACTTATTTTATATAAGAAAATAAAGAAGGCAGCTGAATTTTTTAAAGAAAGATATATTAATTCAGGTGAATTGTATACTAAAAAGCCAGAAATAATAGAAGAAATAAATTCACCTCATAATAATGAAGATATATTTAAAAATTTAACTCTTTTGGAATTATATAATATGTATAACAACCTTTTAGAAATATATAATAATAAACAAAATAAAGCTAATGTAATTCAAAAAAGAATATATGTTGATAAATATAAAATTGAGGACAAGCTTGAGTATCTTTTAGGGCTTATAGAAAATAATAAAGTTAGTAAATTTTCAGAAATTATTAATAAATGTGAATGTAAATTAGAATGTATTGTTAGTTTTTTAGCTTTACTTGAAATGGTAAAGCTAAGAAAGATAAGAGTATATCAAAGTGATAATTTTAATAATATATTAATTGAAAGGAGAGAAGATGATGGGGAAGAGTGGTAGACTACAAATTCAATTTTTAGAAGAATTTCAAAAAAAATCTTTAAAATCAGGAATTGAAGCATTGCTTTTTGCAAGTGGTGAGCCATTGACAGCTAAGGATTTATCAATTTATCTTGAAGAAGAACTTAAAATTGTTGAAAATACTATACAAGAAATGATAGAAGAGTATGATATGCAAGAACGAGGAATAAAGCTTATTTCTATTAAGGGATCTTATCAATTAGTTACAAAACCAGAAAATAGCAACTTTATACAAAAGTTATTAAAGAAAAGTAAGCGCCAATCATTATCACAAGCTTCTTTAGAAAGTTTATCAATAATAGCATATCAACAACCTATAACTAGAATAGATATTGATGAAATAAGAGGAGTAAAATCTGAAAGTGCCCTTCAAAGATTGTTAGAAAGAGATCTTATTAAAGAGGTAGGACGATTAGAAGTACCAGGAAGGCCAATATTATATGGCACAACTGAAGAATTTTTAAGACAATTTGGGATTAAAGATTTAAATCAACTTCCATCACTAGATTTTTTTGAAGAGGATAAATCTTATGATTTAGAAACAGAATTTTAGTAGTACATAATTTATTTAAAATTAACTTAATATTATAACCTAAGATCTAAAGTATGAATTTAAAATTGAAAAAATAATGATTAATTTAATTTTTTATATAAAATAAAATTAACATTAAAAATAGGTGTATTAAAGTATTTATTAATACACCCATTTAAATTAATGTGTATGAAATTAAAAAAATTAGGAGTTATTTTTAATCGTCTGTAGTATCACTAGAAGATGTATTTAAATTTTCAGTGATATCAAGATCGATATTAGTATTATTACCATGTTTAGCACTTTTATTCTTATTTTTCATTTCTTTTATTAAATCTTTTGCCATATCTATGACCTGGGGGACTGAATCAACAATTCTATCATAAGTAGAATCTTGATCAACTGGAATCATTCTTATACCATCGTCTTTAACCACTAAAAATGCGACTGGTTTAACAGAAACACCAGCACCTGATCCACCACCAAAAGGAAAATTTGATTCACCATTAAAGTTTTTATCTAATGTAGAGTATTCAGCTCCTCCGGAGGCAAAACCAAAACTTAATTTTGAAACAGGAATGATATAAGTACCATCTCGTGTTTCAACGGCATCGCCTATTACTGTATTTACATCGATCATACTTCTGAGATTTTCCATTGTGCTTCTCATCAATTTTTCAACAGGTTGTTCATTTGTCATAATTATTCCCTATATAGGGGTCCACCTCCTCAGAATAAAGTACTGATTTAAATATAATAATCAGTACATATATAATTTTTACAATAGAAATGAATATTATACTTGAAATTTCAAATTTTACTAAAAATTTATCTTCAAATAGTGGATTTATATTAAATTTAAACTTATTTATTTTGTAAGGGATACTTAAAACAAAATAAAATATAGGTGTAAATTGAGATAATAGTCCATAAGTTATTGCAGTATGCGCAGAATCATTAAGACTATAATCCAAATTACCTTTTAAATTAATTTTGGGCTTAAATTTTGAATTATATAATTTTTGTATTAAATATTTTTTATGTATAATATCAAAAATATTTAAAGAATCTTTCTTTTTTTTGTGTGATTTTGATTTTGTATTTGAGCTTTGTTTTTTCTTTTTAATTTTTTCTTTTGATATTATAGTAAATTTATATAACTTTATATAATAATTATCAAATGAATAGTAAATACTAATTTTTAATGGAATAGGTGCAAGGATAATTATCATTAATATGAGTAAAAACAATTTCATAAATATATCTCCAATTTCTAAAGGTATTTTAATTATTGACATATTATCCAAAAATAAAACTGATTTTTTTTGAAATATAGGTTTAAAATTAAAATTTCAAGGAAAAATAGAAGTAAGTAGTAATTAAGAAGGTGAGTATTATGAGAAAAACTATTAAAAATAATATAGTAATAATAATATTACTAAGTATTATGCTTTTTCAAATTTTCTCAAAAACTGTTTTAGCAGATAGCAAATTAAAAGATAATTTTAGGGTAAATGCAAGATGTGCAATAGCACTTGATAGAGAATCTAAGGAAGTACTTTTTGAACAAAATGCGTATGAAATAGTACCGATGGCAAGTACAACAAAGATAATTACAGCAATAATTGCCATTGAACAAGGTGATTTAGATAAAAAAGTAGTTATAAGTAAGAATGCTGCTTCAATAAGAGGGTCAAAAGTTGGGTACAAAGCAGGAGAAGAAATAAGTTTGAAGGAACTTGCATTTGGTTTAATGTTTAAATCAGGAAATGATGCAGCAATAGCGATAGCTGAATCATTAGGAGGTTCTGTGGAAGGATTTGCACAAATAATGAATCACTATGCTACAGGAATTGGAATATTAGATTCACATTTTGAGTCTCCTCATGGATTAGATAGCAATTCACATTACTCTTCAGCATATGATTTAGCTATTTTAACTGCAAAAGGTATGGAATATGACTTATTTAGAGAGATAGTTGGTTCAAAACAAATTAGTAAAGAAAAATATAATTTTACAAGAGACTATAATAATATAAATAAAATACTTTGGCTTATTCCAGAAGCAAATGGTGTAAAAACAGGTTATACTGGTGGAGCAGGTAAATGCTTAGTTTCATCTGTAAATCATCAAGGTAAAGATATAATTATAGTTGTATTGAATTGTCCTGATAGATGGGCACAAACACAAAAAATATATAATCATATTTTAGAAACGGTGGCATTCGAAAATCATAATATTAAGGAATTAGTTTATAAAAATTAAATATTAAAGCAAAAATAGTCTGTTTAATTTAAGTTTTTTTAATTAAACAGACTATTATTGTCAGCTATTAACTTTTAACATAATCTTTGCCCAAATATATTATCTAAATTAACCTTTTTAACACGTTCATTTATTTCATCAATATTAGTTGTATACAGACCTAATTCTTGCATTCTCTTAAAATATCCTGCTCCTGCAAAAGTATATCTATTCTTTCTTCCTTCCCTTGTATTAGCTTTTTCATTTGCAAAACTTATAATATCACCTACTGCAATAGAAGAAGGTAATATTAGAAGAGGCATACCCATAATAAGCCTAACTGCATTATGCCCAGATAATGTTCCAGTACATATAGCTTCTGTATGGCCAACAAAAAGACCACTCTTTTCTCCAGCACAGAATAAATTGTCTACTCCTACAACTTTTAAATCATTTGTTCTAGGTGCTACTGATAAATATCTAATTGAATTTCCCTTACTACCTGCATATGGATCAACATATTTAGCATATTCTAATCCCTTTATTTTTCTCAATTTTTCTAGTGGATAATAGGTAGTCATAAGTTTGGCATGACCTGTATCAAGAAGAACTACATTCTCAGCAAATTCTTTTAACGCATATTGTTGACAAACTTTAGTGCTAAGCTTTCCATAATTAACGTCTTCTTTAGGAATTTGTAATACTACGACACCGTCCTTATCTAATTTATTTTTAATATCTTCAGATAAACTTTCTTTCGCTAATTTACAAGAGCCTGAAAATGCACCTAGCACATCATCATCTCTTTCTCCTTGAATATCAGCAACTCCGCATCTTTCACTAATACTAATTCTAGGACCAAATGCTGGGCATCTTAAAATGCACATTGAACAACCATTTCCGTAACGCAAACAATTTCCCATAGGTCCTGTTGTTCCTGTTGTCTCTATAAATACATCACCTTTAATATAGGTTCCATCACTTAAATAAACACCATGAATTTTATTTCCATCAAATTTAATATCGTTAACTCTACTTTCTATTAATATTTCTATTCCTAATGAAATTAAATATTTTCTTACTTCTCCTTCTATAAGATTTACATTATATAAAGTAGCATGTTTATGGCCTGGAAAATCTATATTTCTATGAGTTGATACCCTATCAGTAATTTTTATTAAATCTCCGCCACCTAAAGCAATAAGTTCTTCAGATGCAGTATATCTTCCATTGTTTCTCATTATTCCACCAACGTTACCTAAGCCGAGTAGAAGATCTGTTTTCTCTATTATAACAACATCAGCTCCTGCTTTTTTACTACTGATTGCTGCAGCACATCCAGACCAACCTCCTCCAATAATAACAACCTTCATATAAATCTTCTCCCTTCAAATATACTTCTTGGATCAGCTTGCTCCTTACAAAATCTTCTTACTCTATGACCAGAGAATCTTGCTGTACATGCTCCACAAATTCCTTCACCACAACACATTTTAAAATTATTACAACAAGACAATAAAACATCTTTTCTATCTAATTTATCTAAATATTCAATAACCTCGTAGGTAAAAATGTCAGCTCCAGCGATATGAATATAATTAACCCCATCTTTTAAGGCTTCTTTTATGATAACCTTACAATGATCAGAAAGTTTTCCTTTATCAAGTAATTCATTCTCACTTGCCTCTACAGAATATTTTAATAATAATTCATTAGAAAAATCATCTGTAAATGGTGTTTTATCTATAACAACTTTCACCTCATTATCTTGAGAAAGTAATTTTCTTATAACTGGCATCATTGGAGCTACACCTATACCTCGTGCTAGTACTAATGATTTACCTCCTTTTTGAGAAGTTATATTTTTAATACCAAAAATTCCATTCCAATAAGGGCCTCTAATAATTATGTTTTCTTCTGCTTTCAAATTTAAAATGCTTTTAGTTTTTATTCCTCTAACTTCTATTAATATTGTTATAATGTTTGTTTCTATATCAGATTCCATAATGGAAATAGGTACATCAAAATATTTATTTTCATTTTGACTTACAAATATATAACTTCCTGGCTTAACTAAATCTAATGCTAATTTATGTGGCGCTTCAAATTTAATCATTACAACTTCATCATTAAAATTGGTTATATCTTTAATTAGACAGCTGTAACTTTTTCGTCCCTCTTTTGCCTTATTACCATTATTAAATAATTCTTGATATATACAAACTCCTTTCCAATTTAAACAATCACAAAAACATTCCCCTTGTAGCTGAGAACATATTAAACATTCACCAGTTTCTGCTAACTTGCAAGGGCAATATTCAGTACCAGCATCTATGCAATCTCTTGGTTCTTTTATCATCGTCTCTCCTTTAGATAAAATTACTCCTCTTAATAATTTATAATTTTAATTTTAATTTGATACAAATAAATTGTGACAAAATTTTTACTTACTAATTATAATGAGTTATGCTCCAAACGTTTCAAAGTATAATTAAATGTTTATATACTTCTAACTAGGTATTATTAAAGAATTGATTGTATTTGCAAAGAAAATTATTGTTAGTTGATAGTTAATATCAAAACATTTATAATTAAAAATATATTTAATAAAAATGACTTAACAAGTGGCTTATAATTACTTATAAGGAGGAAAAAAATATGTTAGTAGTTATTTCTCCAGCTAAAACGCTGGATTTTAATAAGACAAATGAAACTTTACCAATGACAAGTCCAAAGTTTTTAAAAGAAGCTAGAACCTTAGTAGACGAATTAAAAAAATATGATTCTTATTCATTAGGGAATCTAATGAAAACAAGTGACAAATTATCATTATTAAGTAAAGATAGATTTGAAGTTTGGAATGAATCTTTTGATAATGCAAGACAATGTTTGATAGCTTTTAAAGGGGAAGTTTTTAGAGGAATAGATGTTGGAAGTTTTAATATTGAAGACTTATTTTATACTAATGAGCATTTAAGGATTTTATCTGGTTTATATGGTGTTTTAAGTCCATTCGATGGAGTAAATCCCTATAGATTAGAAATGGGAACAAAACTTTCTTTTGATAATTATAAAAACTTATATGATTATTGGGAGGATAAATTAAAACATAAAATAATAGAAGATATAAAATCTACTGGTAATAATATATTAGTAAATCTAGCGTCTTACGAATACTTTAAATCTATAGAAGGAATAGATATATTAGATACATCAGTAAATATTGTGACTCCTATATTTAAAGAGTATAGAAATGGTGAATATAAAATAATAACTATGAAAGCTAAAAAAGCTCGTGGACTTATGACTTCATTTATAATGAAAAATAAAATTAATAATATAAATGATTTAAAGAAATTTGATTTAGAAGGATATTTATATAATGAACAACTTTCAAATAATAATGACTTAGTTTTTACTTTAGAAAATTAATTTTTAGGGATTTATAAGTTTTTAGAGTATGCTTTTTGAGATACTGAAGGGGATAAGAATGGTTATGATTATGTTAATTTATAAAAAATATTAAATTTAAAATAAAGCTTGCAATTAAACTAAAAATCTGTTATCATAAATATATTGTTAAAAAAGATTTTTTATAGATATGTAGATTTCTCCTTTTAGAGAATTATATAAATCAATATTAGTCTTTAAAATTAAGGAGGAATTTAATATGGAAGATAAAATATTAGTATGTAAAGATTGTGGAGAAGAATTCGTATTTTCAGTAGGAGAACAAGAATTCTACAAAGAAAAAGGATTCGATAATGAACCTGTAAGATGTGCAGCTTGTAGAAGAGCTAAGAAAGCACAAAATAATAGAAGATAATTTATGATTTAAAAGGTTATAAGATTTTCTTATAACCTTTTTTTTATGTAGCAATTTAAGAAAAGGTGAATAAAGTGATTAAAGAATTATAGCTATTTTATAGTAAGTTATAAAATAGAGGGTTCTTAGTAGTTGATCCCTAAAAGCTACTTGCCAATAATTATATAAGTTAAAAGAAAAAAATAACTAAGAAGCTATAAAAATGTTTTAATTTTTATAGCTTCTTAGTTTTACAAAAAAATAGTGAATTCCCTCTTAAAATGTGCTTATTATTAGTTAATAGTTAAATTATGATATAATTATTACAAATAAGTAAAAATAATATACTTAAAAATAGTGATGAAAGAGGAATATATGTATATTGATTTATTAGAAAGAAAGTATCTAATATTGAGATGCTTTCTTTTCTATAATGCATTATTTTACCATAGTATAATTTATTGATATTATCACCGTAATTATATATAATGAGATAATTAATTCAGTGCTTAATAAAGCTGAGATTATACACAAGTTATAAATTACAGAAAACTTTATATTTCAAGCACTTTAGTTCGGAGAGATGTTTATGTTAAGTAAAGAATTAGCACAGAATATAGTAAATAAAGTTATGGGAGTTATTCCTTATAATGTGAATATAATGAATGAAAAAGGTGTTATCATTGGTAGTGGTGATGTATCTAGAATAGGAAGTTTGCATGAGGGTGCTTTAGAAGCTTTAAAAAATAAAAAAGCAGTTGAGGTTTTTAAAGATTATGAATATACAAAAGCAGGAGTTAATATACCAATACTTTTTAGAAATAAAATTATGGGAGTAATAGGTATAACTGGATCACCTAAAATAGTTAGTCCATTTGGAAGAATAGTAAGCGTAACAGCTGAATTATTAATATCTCAAGAATATACTTTAAATCAGCATATAATAAAGCAAAAGTTAACTGAAGAATTTATTTATGAATGGCTAAATATCAATGAAGAGTATACTGAGGAATTCATTCAAAGAGGAATGTCATTAGAAATAGATATTAGAATAAAAAGATTTGTTATAGTAGTTCAATACGATAAATCTAAATTAAAGGAAGTTAATAAATTTATAGATAAGAATTTAAAAGAAAATGAATATAGTATAAATATATCTTCAAATAAGATAGCTTTGTTATTAAAAAGTGAAAGAATAACTAGCAATAAAATAATAAAATTTCAGGATAAAATACAGGAATTATCAATAAAGATTGGAATCGGAAGAATTCATAGTATCATAATAAATTCATTAATTGATAGTGTAAATGCTCTTAATATTGGAAATAAATTATATGAAGATAAGAATATATATCTTTACGATGAAGTTAAGTTTTTTCATAAAATGAGTTTGATTATAAATAAGGACTATGAAAAGGAAGTTATAGGTAATATATTACAGGAAATAATGGGAAAAGAACTATTAGAAACGTTCTTAATTTATATGAAAAACAATGGTGAAAGAGCTAAAACAGCTAATGAAATACATATACATAGAAATACACTTAACTATAGGTTAGAAAAAATAGAAGAAGTTACTGGATTGAAATTTAATGATTATTTAGATTTATTTCAGCTAATAACATCATATATAGGATATAAATTAAACTCTTAGAGTTTGATTTGTATCCTATTTTGCTTTAAATAGGACTATTTTTGTGCGTTTGCATAATAATAATGAATATAAATTCGTTTACATTACAATAGATAAAAAAAATACATGCCTATACAATATTAAATAGAGTATATAAACATTTACATTGAAAGAAAGAGGGAATAAAAATGGAAGTTACAGTTACAGCTTTGGGAGCAGTAATAGCATTAATTATTGCAATTATATTAATTATAAAAAAAGTACATCCAGCATATGGACTAATAATTGGGGCCTTAGTGGGAGGGCTTGTAGGAGGAGCTGGTTTAACAGGCACTGTAGATTTAATGATTACAGGTGCTAAAAATATGATGCCAGCTATATTAAGAATACTTACTGCAGGGGTATTAGCAGGGGTATTAATAAAATCTGGCGCAGCAACTAAAATTGCAGAATCCATTGTAGAGAAAATGGGAGAGTCAAAAGCTTTAATTTCTTTAACAATAGCAACTATGGTTTTAACTATGGTTGGTGTATTTATAGACGTAGCAGTTATAACAGTAGCGCCAATAGCTTTAGCTATTGCAAAAAGAGCAAACTTAAGTAAAACATCAATTTTATTAGCTATGGTAGGTGGTGGTAAGGCTGGTAATATAATGTCTCCAAACCCTAACACTATAGCAGTATCGGATAATTTAGGAGTATCATTAACTAACGTAATGATGGCAGGAATAATACCAGCTATATTTGGTGTTATTATTACATGCATAATAGCTAAAAAATTAAAGAATAAAGGAAGTTTTGTAAAACAAGACGAATTAATACAAGAGTCAGAAGAAAAACCTAATTTTTTACCAGCAATAGTTGGACCGTTAGTAACTATATTATTACTTATGCTAAGACCAATAGCTGGTATAAGTATAGATCCATTAATAGCACTTCCAGTTGGAGGAATATGTGGAGCTTTAGCAATGGGAAAAGCCAAGAAAGTGAATGAATATGCTATATTTGGGATTGGAAAAATGAGCGGAGTTGCTATACTTTTAATAGGAACAGGAACTTTAGCCGGAATAATTTCTAATTCAGGATTAAAAGATGTAATAATTCAAGGCATAAACATTTTAGGATTACCAAGCTTTGCATTAGCACCAGTATCAGGAATACTTATGGCGGCAGCAACAGCGTCTACAACTTCAGGTGCAGCAGTAGCTAGTTCTGTATTTGGAGCAACAGCTTTAGAATTAGGTGTATCAGGTTTAGCAACAGCAGCTATGATGCATGCTGGAGCAACAGTTTTAGATAGTTTACCTCACGGAAGCTTTTTCCATTCAACAGGTGGAAGTATAAATATGGATATGAATGAAAGATTGAAACTTATTCCATATGAAGCTATGGTTGGATTTACTATGACATTGGTATCAACTATAATATTTGGAATAATACTTTAGGTACATATCATTAAATATGAGAGCTAACATAATTTATGGAGGAATTAAATATGAAATTTGTATTAGCACCAGATTCATTTAAAGAAAGCATGACTTCTAAAGAAGCATGTGAAGCTATGGAAAGAGGAATAAAGAAAGTTATACCAAATGCAGAATGTATAAAGGTTCCTATGGCAGATGGCGGAGAAGGAACTGTAGAAGCTCTAGTTGAGTCAACAAATGGAGAAATACATAAAGTAGAAGTATTAAATCCATTAGGCAAAAAAATAAATGCTTGTTTTGGAGTACTTGGAAATAAAACTACAGCTGTAATAGAAATGGCAACTGCTAGTGGTATACAATTAATAAAAAGAGAAGAACGTAATCCACTTATAACAACAACTTATGGGACAGGTGAGCTTATAAAAGCAGCTTTAGATAAAGGAATTAAGCATATCATTATAGGAATTGGCGGAAGTGCTACTAATGATGGTGGAGCAGGAATGATTCAAGCATTAGGTGGAAAACTTTTAGATAGCAATGGAAATGAGATTTCTTTTGGTGGTGGTGCATTAAATAATCTTGAAAATATAGATTTATCAAATTTAGATGGTAGATTAAAGGATACTACTATTGAAGTTGCTTGTGATGTTACTAATCCTCTAATAGGAGAAAAAGGAGCTTCAGCTATTTTTGGACCACAAAAAGGTGCAACTCTAGAAGTGGTTAAGGAATTAGATAATAATTTATCACATTACGCAGATGTGATAAAAAGATGCTTAGGAAAAGATATTGCATATGCTGAAGGTGCAGGTGCAGCAGGCGGTCTTGGCGCAGCATTACTAGCATTTTTAAATGGAAAACTAAAAAGAGGGATTGACTTAGTTATAAAACACACAGACTTAAGTGAAAAAGTAAAAGGTGCACATTTTATATTTACAGGAGAAGGAAGTATTGATTCTCAAACAATCTTTGGAAAAACTCCCATAGGCGTAGCAAAAGTTGCTAAAAAAGAAAATGTTAAAACTATAGCTTTTGCAGGAAGAATAGGTAAAGGTGTAGAAAATTTATATCCTGAAGGAATAGATGCTATATTTGGTATTTTAACAAGTGTTACTGATATAGATAAAGCATTAGCTTTAGGAAAAGAAAATTTAGAAAGATGCACTGAAAATGTAGTTAGGGTTTTAGTATTATAATTTTAATAATTTAATAATAGACTATATTTTGGCATGGTGTTGATATATGCATAAATAAAGCTAGACTAAGTAATTTAAAATAAAATCTAATAAAATAAAAAGGTATTTAAAACAGAACAACTATTTTAAATACCTTTTCATATTATCCTTCTAAAATTTTAACATAAAATAATCTATTTCTAGGTTCGTCAAATTCACAAAAATAAATATATTGCCACTGACCTAATAGCATAAATTAATTTAAGAATAGAAAAGAAACTGTAGTTGTCAGTGATTCAAAGTTTTGCTTTGATGATTTTTTATAAGTTGAAAAATGTACATAATACTTAATTTTTTTCAAATACTATAAAAGAATATAGAGGTTAAAATTAAGTTTTTAAGAAAATACATTTTTCATATTTAATAAATAATTAAGCAAAAGAGGTAGATAAGATGAGAAGAACTAAAACTATGGATGGAAATACTGCTGCAGCACATATATCATATGGATTTACAGAAGTAGCAGCTATTTATCCTATAACACCTTCATCACCAATGGCAGAACATGTTGATGAATGGGCATCTCAAGGAAGAAAAAACATATTTGGAGAGTCTGTTAAAATAGTTGAAATGCAATCAGAAGCAGGAGCGGCTGGTGCTATGCATGGTTCACTTCAAGCAGGTGCATTAACAACAACATATACAGCATCACAAGGATTATTACTTATGATACCTAACATGTATAAAATAGCTGGAGAAAAATTACCTTGTGTTATGCATGTATCAGCCAGAGCACTTACTACATCTTCATTAAATATTTTTGGAGATCATCAAGATGTTATGGCAGCAAGACAAACAGGTTTTGCTATGCTTGCAGAAACTTCTGTACAAGAAGTTATGGATTTATCAGGAGTTGCACATTTAGCAGCTATAAAAGGAAAAATACCATTTGTAAATTTTTTTGATGGATTTAGAACATCTCATGAAATTCAAAAAATTGAAGTTATTGAGCAAGATGAATTAGCTAAACTCGTTGATTACAATGCAATTGATGAATTTAGAAAGAACGCATTAAACCCTAATCATCCAGTAACTAGGGGTACAGCTCAAAATCCAGATATATATTTTCAAACAAGAGAAGCAGTAAACAAATCTTATGATGATATTCCATATATAGTAGAGGAGTATATGAATGAAATAACTAAGCTTACAGGTAGAGAATATCATTGTTTTGATTATTATGGTGCAAAAGATGCTGATAGAATAATAATATCAATGGGATGTGTAAATGATGTAATAGAAGAAACAGTTGATTATTTAAATAATAATAAACAAAAAGTAGGTTTAGTAAAGGTTAGATTATATAGACCATTTTCAGTAGAGAAATTATTAAAATCAATACCAGAAAGTGTTAAGAAAATTGCTGTTTTAGATAAAACTAAAGAACCAGGATCAATAGGAGAACCTTTATATTTAGATGTAGTTAGAAGTTTGTATGGTAAAAAAGACGCTCCTATTGTTGTTGGAGGTAGATTTGGATTAGGATCTAAAGACCCTACACCTGAACATATCGCTGCTGTTTTTGATAACTTACTTAATGATGAACCAAAAAATGACTTTACAATAGGAATAACTGATGATTTAACAAATAAATCATTGAAGCCACATAAGGGAATAGATGCTATACCAGAAGGAACTACTTCTTGTAAGTTTTGGGGATTAGGATCAGATGGTACTGTAGGTGCAAATAAAAGTGCTATAAAAATTATAGGAGATCATACTGATATGTATGCTCAAGGATATTTTGATTATGATTCTAAAAAATCTGGTGGTATTACAGTATCTCATTTAAGATTTGGTAAAGAACCTATAAAATCAAGATATTTAATAGATAAAGCAGATTTTATTGCTTGTCATAATCAATCATATGTGTATAAATACAATGTATTAAAAGGATTGAAGAAAAATTCTAGATTCCTATTAAATACAATATGGAATAAGGAAGAATTAGAGGAAAAATTACCTGCAAGTATGAAAAAATTTATAGCAGAAAATGATATAGAATTCTATACAATAAATGCAATTAAGATAGCTCAAGATATCGGACTTGGTGGAAGAATAAACATGATAATGCAATCTGCATTTTTTAAAATAACAAACATTATACCTGTTGAAGATGCAGTTAAGTATTTAAAAGAAGCTGTTGTAAATACATATGGTAAAAAAGGCGAAAAAGTAGTTAGAATGAATCATGATGCTATTGATGCTGGCGTTGAAGGTGTAATAAAAATTGAAATACCATTTGGATGGAAAAATGTTATAGATGATAAAAAAGAACATAATGAAGAGTTACCTGATTTTATAAGGGAAATAGTAAATCCTATGAATAGATTAGAAGGTGATTCTTTACCAGTATCAACTTTTGTAAAGCATAATATTGAAGATGGTACATTTATGGCAGGAACTACTGCTTATGAAAAAAGAGGAATTGCAGTGAATGTTCCAGAATGGCTACCAGAAAAATGTATACAATGTAATCAATGTTCATATGTGTGTCCACATGCTACAATAAGACCATTTTTATTAAATGATGAAGAAAAATTAAAAGCACCATCATCTATTAAACTTGTTGAGCCAAAAGCTTTAAAGAGTGATGAAAAATTATATTATTCAATAGGAGTAACCCCTCTTGATTGTACAGGATGTGGAAATTGTGCTGAAGTATGTCCAGCACCAGGAAAAGCATTAGTTATGAAACCTCAAGCTTCTCAACATGAACAAATAGAAGTTTGGAATTATACAGTCGAAAAAGTAACTAATAAAAATCCTATGAATAAAAATACTGTAAAAGGAAGTCAATTTGAAACACCACTTCTTGAATACTCAGGAGCTTGTGCAGGTTGTGGAGAAACCTCATATGCTAAACTTGTAACTCAATTGTTTGGTGATAGGATGATGATAGCAAATGCTACAGGATGTTCATCAATTTGGGCTGCAGGAGCACCTGCTACAGCTTATACAAAAAATCAACAAGGACATGGTCCGGCATGGGCAAATTCATTATTTGAAGATAATGCTGAGTTTGGATATGGTATGTATTTAGGAGTTAAAGCTATAAGAGAAAGAATAGCTAATAATATTGAACTTGCTTTGAAATCTGATATGCCTCATAATGCAAAAGAAGTATTAAAAGATTGGTTAGAACATAAAGATTGTGGTGAAGGAAGTAGAGATAGGTCTAATAAAGTTATAGAAGTACTTGAAAAAGAAAATAATGAATTTGCAAAAGTTATATTAAAGGATAAGGAATTCTTAGTTAAGAGATCTCAATGGATATTTGGTGGAGATGGTTGGGCTTATGATATAGGCTTTGGAGGACTTGATCATGTTATTGCATCAGGAGAAAATATAAATATATTAGTATTTGATACAGAAATATACTCAAATACAGGAGGTCAATCTTCTAAATCTACACCAACAGCTGCAATAGCTAAATTTGCAGCATCAGGAAAGAGAACTAAGAAAAAAGATTTAGGCATGATTGCTATGACTTATGGTTATGTATATGTTGCACAAATATCTATGGGCGCAGATAAAAATCAAACACTTAAAGCAATAACAGAAGCAGAGGCATATGATGGACCGTCATTAATAATTGCTTATGCACCTTGCATAAGTCATGGAATAAAAATCGGAATGTCAAATTCTCAAGAGGAAGAAAAGAAAGCAGTTGAATGTGGATATTGGAGTCTTTATAGATATAATCCTACATTAAAAGGAGTTAAGAATCCATTTTCACTAGATTCAAAAGAACCAAAAGAAAACTTTAGGGAATTTTTAATGGGTGAAGTTAGATATTCTTCACTTGCCAAAGTATTCCCAGAAATATCAGAAGATTTATTTAAAAAGACAGAAGAAGATGCTTTAGAAAGATATAATAATTATAAAAAATTAGCATCTCAAGAATAAGAAAGTTAACATCTCAAAAATAAAATATATAAAAAATACAATGGCTATATTACTATAATGATATAAGTAATATAGCCATTTCTTTATATGTAAGATATTTTAAAATACAAAATTTTCAAATATTTTTATATAAAATTTAGTACAATGTATGCTTTGCACTAAAATAAAGGAGCATTCTTTAGAATTTTTGAAGAATTTTATAATAAAAAGAAGATAAATCATTCTAAAGCTTGTCTTCATTGGTTGAAAAATGTCATGGATATGTTAGTATTGAACACAAGGATGTTGTAATAAATTTGAATATATGAAAAAGAGTTAATTAAAAAGGATTATATTGAAATTTACACATATATCCAAAAAAAATAGCGAGGGAGAGAAACTAATGAAGAAAGCTTTTTTAAGAAGAATACTAGGAGGGGTTGTAGCGATAGCAACAATTACTAGCCTAAGTCCATTAGGGGTATCCGCAGCAGGGAAAAATAATACTACTAATAATTATGCTACAACTAAATGTTGGAGTAAAGTTTATGGTACTTGGTTCTGTTTAGGTTCAAATGGACAAATACAAATAAGTGATTATATAAAAAATAATAATACAAGCTGTAATTTGAAATTTGGATGGGTGACATGCAATAGTAAGCCAGGAACAGATACTAATACATCAAATGGTGATGTTACGGTTCCAAATGTACCAGGAAGTAACAATGGATCAAATGGTGATGTTAAAGTTCCAAATGTACCAGAAAGTGACAATGGATCAAACGGTGATGTTAAAGTTCCAGATGTATCAGGAAATGACAATGGATCAAATAATGATGTTACAGTTCCGAATGTACCAGGAAAAGATACAACAAATCCGGACAATAATGGAGATGGCGGCACAGTTAAGCCTGAACAACCAGGAAATACACAAGAAAATTTACCATCTACAAATGGAGATTCTGTAAATGTTAATGGATTAAGCAAATTACCAGAAAAGTATTCTATAAGCATACAAAGTAGTGCTGAAAATAAAATTCTTCAATTAATGAACGAAAAAAGAGTACAAGCTGGTTTACAACCATTAACTATGGATAATACTTTATTACAAGTTGCTAGATATAAAAGTAACCATATGATTCAATATAATTATTTTGACCACACAAATCCAGATGGAACTAAGTGGATAAACTGGTTACAAACAATAGGATATAAATATAATACAACAGGTGAAAATATTGCATATAATACATACGATCCAGTAGAATTATTTAATCAATGGTGGAATTCACAAGGTCATAGAGAAAATATGATGAATCCTTCTTATAATAAGGTTGGAGTAGGTGTTATTTACGATAAAGATAACAATAAATATATGGGAACTCAAACATTTTCAAATTAATAATTTTGATATAAAATAAAGCGATTTTTAAAGATATTTTTTAGGCTTTTAATTATGACTTAAGTATAGATTGAAAATTGAGAATTCTTAAAGTAACTTTATTTGAAAAATATTATTGTTCAAATAATATTTAAGATAAGTTTATATAAAGTCATTAATTTATTTTTCCTTAATCAAAAGATTGAGAGATTTAAATTAATGACTTTTATTTTAGTTAAAATTTAAAATATACTTATATAATAAGTTAAAATTGATTAAAATATAATGAAAGAGTAAATGTATAAATATATTATATGTTTATAAATATATTGTAAGTGGAAGTGATAATATGAAAAAGCAGTGTTTTTATTGCAAAAAAGGATTAAATAATGAACTTTTAGAAAATAAAGTAGGTTGTTTTTGTAACGAAGTTCATTATGATAAATATCTAAAAAATTTAAACTGGCATGAATATATAGAATTGCAACATAGTTTCTGTGTATGTAGTGACGACTAAATTAATATTCTTAAAGATAGTTATATAGTAAAAGCAATAAAACAATAAACAAATTATTATTATAAATAGGAATATTGTTAAGCCAAATTAAAAAAATTATAATCTTTTTAATTTGGTTTTTTGTTGTGTACAAAGAGAAAGGCTTATTCATATTATATTAAAGAAATAAAATTTTAGATTAGAAAAGTAATTAAAGGAGAAATTAAAATTTATTATAGGCTTACTATAACTAGAAAAATTTAATTAAGAACATTAGGAGGAATTTTTATGGATTTTATGACCTATATATCACAAAATGCATTAATACTAATACCTGCATTGTATATAGTAGGCATGATAATTAGGGGGACAGAGAGTATTCCTAATAAATTTATACCATTTATTTTATTGATTATTGGAATTGTAGGGGGAATGCTTTTATTAGGATTTAATATAAATGCAGCGATACAGGGAATTTTAGTTACAGGGGCTACAGTGTATACTAATCAGCTATTTAAACAATATAATAAGAAAGAATAAATTATGTGCAAAAATACAATATTTTTTTATAAAGGTAATATAATATGGAGGTGTGAAGATGGAGAAGTGTTTAAATGAATGGAATGTTCATAGGTATGTAAGAAAGCAAGATAGAGAAGTTCTTAAAACCGCTCTTAAAGAAAATATAGATAGAATATTTACACCTATAACAGTCTGTAGTCAAGTTGTAGATGGAACAAACTATATGTTTATATGTGGATCAACAAGTGACATTTCAAAACTAAAAGTTGAACTTGTAAAAGTATATATTTATGTTCCTGTTGAAGGAAAACCAAAACTAAAAAGTATAGAGAAAATGCAATGATATAAATAAACTTTAGGGTCTTGATTTTATGATATAAGGCAATAATAAAAATAAGTAGAGGAATCAACTAAAAATACTTTTTAGTTGATTCCTTATAAAATTTTACTAAAATTTATATGTTAATAGATTTTATAATGTGGGAATAGATATTAATATATAATATAAAAGGCTATAATTAATATTGGTAAGTTAAAATTAATTATATGTCGCACTATTATTCCTGCACTGTGTTTTAAATATATCAATAATCTAATAAAACATGGCAAAATAAGAAAGTAGTATTTTAAGGAGATTTATTTAAATGAAAAGCAAAGAATTAGAATTTTTAGAAAAGTATTATGGATATAAGTCTTTTAGAAAAGGGCAAGAAAATATAATTTCAAATATTATAGATGGAAATGATGTATTAGCCATAATGCCAACAGGTGGTGGTAAATCAATTTGTTATCAAATTCCAGCACTTATATTTGAAGGACTTACAATAGTTATTTCACCTCTTATTTCTTTAATGAAGGATCAGGTAGATGCATTAAAAGATATGGGGATAGATGGTGAGTTTATTAATAGCTCAATAAGCAGTAGTGAAGAAAATCAAGTTATAGAAAATATTAAAAGTGGTCAATGTAAAATATTATATATAGCGCCAGAAAGATTAGAATCACTTAATTTTTTAAATGTTATTTCAGAATGTAGTATATCTCAAATTGCTATAGATGAAGCGCATTGTATTTCTCAATGGGGACATGATTTTAGAACAAGCTATATAAAAGTGTCTGGTTTTATTAAGTTACTTAAAAAAAGACCTATAATTACAGCATTTACAGCGACAGCATCAGAAGAGGTAAGAGAAGATATTATAAGACTTCTTAACTTAAATAAACCTAAAATTTTTATTACAGGATTTGATAGAGAAAATTTACTTATAAATGTAATAAAATCTGGAGATAAAAAATTATACTTGCATAATTATATAAATAATAATAAGGAATCTTCAGGAGTAATTTATGCAGCAACTAGAAAAGAAGTTGATAAAATACATGAAGAACTAAATCATAATGGATTCTCAGTTACTAAATATCATGCAGGATTATCAGAAAATGATAGAAAGCAAAATCAAGAAGATTTTATATATGACAGAAGTAATATTATGGTAGCAACTAATGCTTTTGGAATGGGAATAGATAAGCCAAATATAAGATTTGTAGTACATTATAATATGCCTAAAAATATAGAAGGTTATTATCAGGAAATAGGTAGAGGAGGAAGAGATGGAGAAAAAAGCGAGTGTATTTTATTATTTTCACCTCAAGATGTTCAAATACAAAAGTATTTAATAGAGCAATCTATTGAAAATATTGATAGAAAAAATAATCAATATAAAAAACTTAATGAAATGACTGATTTTGTATACAGCAATGAATGTTACAGGAAATATATACTAGACTATTTTGGAGAAATTTATGATCATAATTGTAACAACTGTAGTAATTGTTTAAATGAAGGAGAATTAGTAGACAAAACTATAGATGCGCAAAAGGTTCTTTCATGTATATATAGAATGAAAAATAAATTTGGTTCTGGTATGTTAGTTGATGTTCTTAGAGGCTCTAAGAATAAAAAAGTTATACAATTTAACTTTAATGAATTATCAACTTATGGAATAATGAAAGATTATTCAAATGATGAACTTAAAAATTTTATTAATACTTTAATATCACATAGATACATATCTGTCGTTAATGGAACGTATCCTGTTTTAGGATTGAACCAAAGATCAATGAATGTATTAAAGTCAGAAGAAAAAGTTGTATTCAAAGAATTTAAAATTGAAAAGAAAGCTAGAGAAGACAATGAATTATATGCAATACTTAAAGAAATAAGAAAAGAAATTTCTGTAGAAAATGGGGTACCTCCATACGTTATATTTGGAGATGCTACATTAAAAGAAATGACAGTAAAATATCCAGTTAATAAGGAACAAATGTTAAATATATCAGGTGTTGGAGAAATAAAGTATAAAAAATATGGTGAAATATTTGAAAATGAAATAAAGAAATTTGTAAAAGAAAATAATATTGAAATATCAAATGAAATAAAGGAAAAAGAAGAAGTTAAAATGGAAAGTGTTCATTTAGATATTAATACAAATGAAGAGTTATTTAATAAGCTAGATGAAATTAGATGTGAAGAAGCTAAAAAGGAAAATACACTTCCTAAAATGATAATTTCTAAAAATTCACTTAAAGAGATAAGTGGAAGATATCCTATTAATATTGATGAGTTAAAAGATATAAGCGGAATTGGTCCAAAGAAAATTTCTTTATATGGAGAAAAGCTAGTGTCAATAGTTAGTGAATATGTTTTAGAGAATAATATAGAAATAAAATGGGTGGATAGGAAAAGAAGAAAAGTAATTATTGATGGGGAAAATAGAGAAGACAATGAAATTGCAATTGACATGTTAAAAGAAGGAAGAAAATTAAATGAAATATGTGATGAAATAGAGGTTTCAATATCAACTATTTTAGGATATGCAACAGATTATATTAAAGAATTTGGAGAAAGTAAGTTTAATTTGGAGTTAGAAGAATTTTATAATGAAGAAGAAGAAAATTTAATTAGTGATGTATGTGAAAAAATTGGATATGAAAAAATAAGCGCAATAAAAAAACAGCTTCCACCATATATAAAATATGAAACTATACGTGCAGTGATATTAAAAAAATACTTTTTAATATAAGACTCTGTATTAAATGTATAAAAACTCTACTAAAATATAGCCTAATATAAAAAAACATATATTAATAACTTTTTTAAATTAATTAAGAACTAACTCATAAATAAAAATAAGGGATGTAATAATATTAAATATGAAAAATATATTTAATATTAAGGAATAAAGAAATTTTTAGAGGAGTGTTATTAATTTGGATCCATATAAAGTATTAGGTTTGAATGAAGGTGCAAGTAAAGATGATATTAAAGAAAAATACCAACAGATAGTAGAAAGTTACAATGAAAATGAGCAAAATGAAAATAATCAATCTATATTAAAAGACGTGAACATAGCTTATGATGTACTTATTAATGGGAACTTGTACAAGGAAGTTAGGTCTTTAATAGAAAAAAATAATTTTCTAGAAGCAGAGGCTAAGCTTAATGTTGCAGATGATAAAACTTCAGCAGAATGGAATTATTTGCAAGGCTTTATAGCTGTACAAAAAGGATGGTTTGATACAGCTTTAGTATATTTAAAAACAGCAACAGAAATAGAACCTAACAATATAGAATATTTAGATAGCTTAAATAAACTTCAAGCTAAAGTAATGGAATTTGCATCTAATTATGCAAGAAAAAATGCTAATAATAACAATATGAACAATAATAACAATATGAATGCCTGTGGAGGTGGTGGAGGAAATGGAGGAATGTGTTAATCTAAAGCATAGTTTAAATAAAAAATATATTGCTATTAAATAAGAATTATGTTATTCTAAATGGGCAGTTGGTACGTAAAGTGCTAATTATGGAGCTTAGAGTGTCCTTCGCCGGTCTCTAAGCTCCTTTTAATATTTATAACTTGCTTAAGTAAACCAATATTGGATTATTTAGGCTTATTTAGGATTTTTGAGGTGGTGATAATTTGAAGTTATTAGATTTGGAATCACAGTTATTAAAAAGTATATCTAAAATAAGTTTAACAAAGGGAAAAGATATTATAACTGATAAGAAATTGGTTAGACTTAATGGAAAAAAGATTGAAAGTTTATATAACATATATGGAAAAATAAAAGATGATAAACTTAAAGAATATAATCCACATTTAAGATTAGATTTGAAAAATGGAAAAGTTACTTTAGCTAAATGTGAATGTCATAAAGAAAAATATGATGAAGATTTAGATGGGATAGTAATTTGCGAACATTTAGTAGCTATAATATTAACATTTTTTGATCAAGTTAAAAAACAAAGCAATAAAAATAAAATAGAGAATGTTAAAAAAGAAAATGTTAAATATATATTAGATGAAAAAAATAATAAAGAACTTTTAGCGATAGATGTAGTATTAAATGAAGTAAAGGATAAAAATGAAGATTATTTTGAAGCAAGTTTTTTAATAGGAAGTAAAACAAAGTATTTAGTTAATATGAAGGAATTTATTTCTAGCTATATAAAAAAAGAAAATTTTTATATAGCAAAAGGACTCATATATAGCCATAAGAAATATTACTTTAATGAAGATGATGAAGAATTAATAGAATTTCTAGAAGAGTATTTAAGTATTTGTAGATTAGAACTCAATACTGGGAATATAAAAATATTTCCTCAAAATATAAGAAGATTTTTAAATCTTATAAATAAAAAGAAAATAAAGTTTAAATATAATTACCAAAACTATTTGTGTGATATAAAAACTACTAATTTGCCAATTAGTTTCACTTTTAAAAAGTTAAAAGAAGATTATGTATTGAAAACAAAAAAAGTTTTTCCTATACCATTAAATAAAAAAATGAATGCTTTTTTATATGATAGAAATATATACATATCTCCTATAAAGCACTTACAGAGTTATATTAAATTTTATGAAGATTTAAAGGAATATGGAAAGATTATTTTATCTAAAGATACTTATATAGAAGATATAAATAAAATAATAGAAGTCTTAAATGAGATTTCTGATGATATAAATATTGAACAAGATATTATCGATGATTTGGATAAATTAATAAGTTTCAAATTTAATTTAATAAATAGGAATAATGATAGAATTATTAAAGTTAAAATAATTAGAGAAAATTTAGAATTAGATTATAATCATGATAATATAAACTCTAACTTTATAATTAAAAGATCTAGAAAAGTTAGAAATATTGAAAGTGAAATGAATAAATTTAGATTTTTTTATAGTTCTGGTGATTTTATATTTCAAGGAAATGATGATGAATATTATGAGTTTTTAAAAAATGGAATAAACAAAATTAAAAAAATTGGAAAAGTAAGTGATTTAAAAGATGAAAAATTATTTACTTTATTTAATGGATCATTTATTAATTATGATTTAAACAAAAACAAAGAAGGTATCGATTTTTCTTTTTCCTTAAGTGATTTTAGTAATAATGATTTAAATGCAATATATTTAGCATGGAAAGAGAAGAAAAGTTATATTAAATTAAATGATGAGAGTTTTGTTAATTTAGAAGATGGAGACATGATAAACTTTTTACGAATTATAGAAAATTTAAATATAGATATAATGAGTGAAAACAATTCTTATATAGTTGATAATAATAAATTATATTATTTAAATGAAAAATTAAATAGTAAAAAATATAATGTTAATGGAGTAGAGGTATTTAAAGAAGCCTTAAATACGCTAGGGAATTTGGATGACGAGAAAATATTTATTCCAAGTAATCTTAATGCTACTTTAAGAGGATATCAAGTTAAAGGATATAGATGGCTTAAAAATTTAAGTAAACTAGGTTTTGGAGGAATACTTGCTGATGAAATGGGACTTGGTAAAACTATTCAAATAATTTCATTTTTACTTTCAGAACCAAATAGGAAAGCATTTGTTATAACTCCAACATCATTAATATATAATTGGGATGAAGAATTTAAAAAGTTTGCCCCTGGTTTAAAAGTAGGAATTATACATGGAGATTTAAAAGCTAGAAACAAAGTATTAGATGATATTGAAAAATATGATTTGATAATTACAACTTATGGAACTTTAAGAAATGATTATTTAAAATATGAAAGTATGAAATTTGATTATTTAATAATAGATGAAGCACAAAATATAAATAATCCTAAGGCAAAAGTAACAGAAGTAGTTAAGGGAATAAAGGCCAAGGTTAGATTTGCATTAACAGGAACACCAGTTGAAAATAATTTGCTTGATTTATGGTCTTTGTTTGATTTTATAATGCCAGGATATCTTTTTAGTAAAGATGAATTTTCGAAGAAATTTACAAATAATGATGAGAAATCAAAAGAAGAATTAAGAATAATGATAAATCCATATATATTAAGAAGATTAAAAAAAGATGTTATAAAAGAATTGCCTAATAAGATAGAAGATAAATTTTTTGTAGAGATGACAAAGAATCAAAAGAAAATATATAAAATGTATGTTAAAGATACACAGGATAAGTTAAAACAAATTGATAGCAGAAATAATAGAATGGCTATATTTGCTTATTTAACAAGACTTAGACAGCTCTGTTTAGATCCATCCATAATTGTTGAGGATTATGATGGTGGAAGTGGAAAAATCAATGTAGCAAAAGAATTAATAAAAAAATCTATAAAGAATAACCACAAAATACTTCTTTTTTCTCAATTTACATCTGTATTACATAAAGTTTGTGATGAACTTAAAGGCGAACAAATTTCTTATTTATATTTAGATGGAAGTACTCCTTCAAAAGAAAGAATTAGGCTTACACATGAATTTAATAATAATGAAGATATAAAAATATTTTTAATTTCTTTAAAAGCTGGAGGAACTGGATTAAATTTAACTTCAGCGGACATGGTAATACATTTTGATCCATGGTGGAATCCAGCAATAGAAGATCAAGCGACAGATAGAGCTCATAGAATTGGACAAAAAAATGTAGTTCAAGTAATTAAATTAATAACGAAAGAAAGCATAGAAGAAAAGATACTATTGCTTCAAGATGATAAAAAAGCCTTAATAGAAGATGTAATAACTGGAGAGCTAAAAGAGGAAGGATTATTTAATAAATTAAATAAGTATGAGTTACTGGATCTATTTAAAATATAGCGAAAATATAAATTATAAAATTATGAAATATAAGTAAATAATTAAAGAATATCTAAAGTAAAAAGATTATATCAATTACTTTAGATATTTTTTTATGAACAAGATTCAATAAAAGAGTAACAAATCTACCTATTTCGACATAAATTAAAGTAGCAAATAAATAATGCTAAAAAAGTTATGTATTAAAGGAGAATATAAGTATGGCAAAAGTAAATTATCTTAATCAAGCTAGTTTTTATGATACCAGTTCAAATTGTTTTAAAATAAATGAAGTCCCTATAATTATAAAAAGTGAAACAAAGGTATTTTCATATAAATATGTATATTCAGAAGCAGACTGTGATTGTCGAGAAAACTGCTATCCAGGAAAAGGTGACGATATTGGATTTACATTAGTATTTGGAAACTATGGAGAAGAGACTTATTCTCCACTTAATCCAACAGATTCAACAGTAATAGATATTTTAGATCTTTCAAATATCTACAATGCATCTTTAAAAGTAATGAGCATTTGTGCAGATTGTCATTTTAAAATTTTTGATATTACAGGTGTAACACCAGGAACAGGTGGCGGAACAGAAATTATTCCAGGAGTAACTGAATTTGTAGGTGGAAATGTTTATACTCTTGAAATAAGAGAATGTGATGAAAATGACGAAAATTGTACTGCAGCATTCTGTTTACCTTGTCATTCAGTATTTTGTGCATCAATTTTATTCCAAGTTGATTTTGAACCTTGTACTAGGTTAGATTTAGAAAATGGTAGCTTCTGTGAAGGAGAAGAACCAAGTTTAGATGGTTGGATTGCAATACCAGCAAGTGGAGGGGGATCTGTACAAGCAGTATCATCTTACACTAGTAGTACTGGTTTTAATTTAACACCTCAAGATGGTGATTGTGGATTCGCTTTGTTGAAAGGTGGAGATGCAGGGGTTAAGAGCATATTAAAACAAACATTTGACGTTAAGCAAGGTGATAGCATAGATTTTTATGCATTTTTCGATTTATCAGATTTCCCAGGTTGGCCTGATGAAGCTCAAGTAATAGTTGTTAAAAACTCTAGTGGAGATGTAATAGATACTATAGTAACCCAAAATGCACATTATGTTAGTACAAATTGGGAGCCTTATCATTATGATGTTACAGTATGTGGAAGAATTACTTTAGAAGCAAGTGTTGAAGAGGCTCCTACTATTGAACCACCATATGGATATTTAGCTATAGATGCAGTGACAGTAACACATCCATAACTTTAAGTATAAATATAAGAAGTAAGCTTATTGATTTAAATATTACGAGGAACTTAATTATGTATTAATTCTGGTAATATTTTTATGTATTGTCTAGAGCCCTTATATGAAAATTTTAGGAGAATTCATATAAGGGCTTATTAATGTAACAATTCTATTCTTATTAACATATAGTGTAGTAATAAATTTTACCATAATTTCACTGAAAAAAAGATAAGGAGAATAATTATGCCTACAGATGCAAAAATAAATTATAGAAATATAGCTAACTTTTATAATAAGGATTTAAATTGCTTTAAGCAAAATGTAAAACCTATAACCATAAAAAAAGAAATTAAAGTGTTTTCATATAAATACGTATATTCTGAAGGAGATTGTGGATGTTCGATAGAACCATGTAATCCAGGTAAAGGTGACGATCTTGGATTTTTGTTAGTATTCGGAAATTACGGAGAAGAAACGTATCATCCAATTGACTCACAACCAACTGTGAATGATACTTTAGATCTTACTCTTATTGAAAAAGCATCTTTAAAAGTGATGGATATTTGTACAAATTGTGACTTTATAATATATAATATTACAGATGATAAAGTAGTTGAAAAGGGAGATAGTTTTGACGGTGGAGTTGAGTATATCCTAGAAATAAGAAAATGTTGTGATGATTCAGAAGAGTACTATGGAGATTTCTGTTTACCTTGCCATTCAGTATTTTGTGCATCAATTTTATTCCAAGTTGAATTTGAAGATTGTAATGAACCAGGTCCAGAACCAGAACCAGGAGACGATTTTGTCAATGGAGGATTTGAAGTTGAAGGAAAATGTAGTCTTGATGGATGGACTAAAATAGATATACCTGCTGGATTTGTTGAAGCCACAGATGAATTTAAATATAAAAAGGATGGTGAAAATAAAGAATTAAAAGGTAAAGATAGTGAATGTTTTGCTTTATTAAGATCAGGTAAGGTTAATGAAAGCGCTATACTAAAACAAAGTGTTAATGTAGTAGCTGGACAGGTAATAGATTATTATGCATTCTTCCATTTGACAGAAGGACCACAGTCTGATCCGGCTGTAGCTAAAGTAGTTATAAAAAATACAGATGGAATTGTAAGAGATACTTTTACACATTCAGTACCATATATTAGTGATGATTGGGAACATCATCAATATACAATTACAGTAACTGAAACAATTGTTTTTGAAGCTTCCATTTCAAAACCAACTAGTCCCGTAGCTATGCATGGCTATTTAGCTATAGATGAAGTAAATTTGTCATAACTATATATTAATGGATTAAGGGGGCAGCCTTTATGGCACTAATAACTTTTTCAACTGCGGTAAATGATAATAGAAATGAAATGCATTATAAATCAATATCAATAAGAAAAGAAACCGATAAACAAGAAAAAGATATACAACAAAAGGGTAGACAAGAAAAAGAAATGCAACAGGAATCTTATAAAGATTCATCTTATGACTTTATGAGTAAAGTAAAAGAAAAAGAGTTAGAAATAAAAGAAAGAGAATTAAATATAAAAGAGGAAAAAATCAATATAAAAGAAAGAGAAATTTATATTAATGAAAAAGAAATTAAACTTAAAGAAAAACAAGAAAATTTGAATCGTTTTTTAATGGAAATTAATAAAAAAGAAAATAATATAAAAGAAAAAGAAATTAAACTTAAAGAAAAAGAAATTAAACTTAAAGAAAAAGAAAATGAGTTAAATCAAAAAGAACAGTATTTTAATAGGATAGAAATGAATCTAAAACAAATAGAAAATAGAAATAATATTTATAAACAAGGAAGATATAATAGAAGAGAATATTATGGTGATAATTATTATGACAATATTTAGATCATACTAATTTTAAAGATATTTGAGATGGTAGACATGTTTATATATTATAGTTTTTAATAATATTGCTAGGATTTTAATTAGTCCTAGCAGTATTTTTATATTAAAAAAAATAAATACATAAATTTAGTAAGAATTTATCATAAATAAAAGATTTTTATTTATAAAGAATTAAATAAAAGATTGAATTTTAATTTAATTAAAATTAGTGCATATAAAATATGTTTGTTACTTGTTACTTTATTAAAAAATATATGGTAATATATAAGCATGAAGTAATACAATGTATTATATTTTAGAAAATTTTATTCATTGGAAATAAAAAGTACCGAAAATACTAATATTTTTTGTATATAATAATGAACAGGAAGGGAGCTTAAATATGCTCGAATGTGTTTTAGAAGATTTAAATATTGGACAAGACCTTGATGTAAACCAATTAATAGAACAACATATGCCTTTTATAATTAAAAGCATATCTGATGTTACTGGAAAATATGTGTCTTGTGAAAATGATGAAGAACTAAGTATTGCATTACTTGCATTTTGTGAGGCTATTGAAAGATATGAGAAAAATAAAGGTTATTTCTTACCATTCGCAAAGCTTGTTATATCAAGTAGAATTAAAAATTATTTAAAAAGCCAAAATAAACATTCATGTTCATCTATTGAAGAACTGGTTGAAAAGGGAATAGAAATTCAAGATGAATATTTAGAAGAAGAAGATAATGGATTATTAGTTGATGATATAAATATATTAAAATCAGAAATAATGTTATATGGCTTTACATTTGAAGATTTAGTGGAAGAAGCGCCTAAGCAAAGAGCAACACGAGAAAATGCTATGAATTTAGCAAAGCAAATAAGTGAAGTAGAAGAACTAACAACTTTTATGGAGGTTAAAAAAAGATTACCAATTAAGAAAATTGTACTTAGATTTTCTGTTACTGAAAAAGTAGTGAAACGAAGCAAAAAATTTATAATTTCAGTAGTAATTATATTTAAGAAAAATCTTAAGACACTAAAAAATTGGATCAGAAAGTAGGTGATAATCATGAGTAAGGGAATAATAATGGAAATAAAAAAAGAATATGCAATAGTAATGAATGATACGGGTAGCATAGAGAGCATCAAAGTAAAAGATGGTATGAAATTAGGACAAAAGATATTTTACTTTGAAGAAGATTTAGTTAATATTAATCAAAATAGAAGTGTTAATAAAATTAGCTTATTCAAAACATTTGGAACATTTGCAGCATTATTCTTACTTATATTTACGTTCTTTCAACCATTAGCATTTAACAAAGCATATGCTGTAGTAAGCTTAGATATAAATCCAAGTATTCAAATACAGGTTAATAATAAGAAGAAAATAGTAGCTGTTGAAGGTGTTAATGAGGACGGCAAAAATATTGATTTTTCAAGTATAAATGGTCTAGAAATAGACAAAGGAATAGAAGGTATAAAGGCTATTCTAGTTGAAAAAGAATATTTAGGTGAAACGGGAGAAGTATTAGTTGCTTTTGCATTATTAGATAAGCATGAAGATGAAAATTACGAAAATCAAATACAAGATGCTATTAAAACAACTTTTAAAACTGAAAATGTAACTTATGTAAAAGGTAGTAAAGAAGCGGTGGAAGAAGCAAAAACTAAAGGTATAAGTTTAGGAAGATATGAAGTTTCTCTTTCAGCTGATGAAACTGTAAAATCTAAAATTGAAAATATTCCTGTTAAAGAAATTACTTCTTTAATAAAAGATAAAGAAAATTGTATTTACTGGAAAGCTGATAATGCACAAAATTCAGAAAAATCAGAAATAAATAATAATTTATCAGATGATAAATATAGTGATAAACCAGAAAATACTTTAGAAAATAATACAATACCTAAAAAAGATAAAATTGAAGAAACAATAAAAGAAATTACTCCAGAAGTGCAAAAGCCAATAGAAGATAATAAAGAGTCTGAAATAAAGAAGGATCCTGAAGAAGTTCCAGAAACAAAGCCAGAAATAGTATTACCTCCAATAGAGGAAATTAAGCCAGGGGATAATACAACAAACAATGAAGAAACAGAAGATAAAAATAATGAAACTTCAAAAGATAAGGATAATGGTTCCGTAAGCAATATTACAGATACTGAGAAAGAAGAACAAAATCTAAAAAAATGATTAAAAAAGTACTCAAAAATAAAAAGCTAAGTGTATTGTATTATGTATAAACTAATTAAATTTTATATTATTTTGTATAAAATCTAATGAAAAAACAAAATAACTCAAATACTTAGTGTAATCTATATGTTTGTTATATGGCAAAGAACAAACATATAGATTTTTTTATTCTTTAGGAA
>NZ_JAMQHY010000195.1:0-300 GCF_023845705.1 Clostridium sp. ZBS15 | reverse complement strand
CTCCCCCTGATAATTGTAAAACCTTTCTTAATGCAGTTTGTTTATCTATGCCAACTTTATTTAATAATTCAAATGCATAAGCTTTTTTATCCTCAACATTTACTCTACTGATATCCATTGATAATAATATATTTTCAAGTGCTGATGTATTAGTCAAAAGATTATATCCTTGAAATATAACACCAATTTCCTTTGCTCTATAATTATCCTTATCTATATTATTTAATGACTTATTATTATATAATATATCTCCAGCTGTGAAATTATCCAATCCAGCTATCAATGATAATAAACTTGTTT
>NZ_JAMQHY010000194.1:0-533 GCF_023845705.1 Clostridium sp. ZBS15 | reverse complement strand
AAAAAAAAAACTGACGTCGATAAACTGCCAATTCCGTACCCGGAAGATGAACTTGGTTACTTGATGAACTCGGTGCGTACCCTTCGTCGCGAACTGAAAGTCGACGTTCCTCTGATTGGTTTTTCCGTCAGCCCGTGGACGCTGGCGACCTACATGGTGGAAGGCGGCAGCAGCAAAGCCTTCACCGTGATCAAAAAAATGATGTATGCCGATCCGCAGGCGCTGCACGCTCTACTCGATAAACTGGCGAAAAGCGTCGCTTTGTATCTGAATGCGCAGATTAAAGCCGGTGCTCAGGCTGTGATGATTTTCGACACCAGGGGCGGCGTGCTTACCGGGCGCGATTATCAACAGTTCTCGCTTTATTACATGCATAAAATTGTTGATGGTTTACTGCGTGAAAACGACGGTCGCCGCGTACCGGTCACGCTGTTTACCAAAGGCGGCGGACAGTGGCTGCACGCCTTTTTTTTTTAAGGGACCGGCGCCCCCCGGATATCTCCACCCTTCCCCAACGCAGCCCCCTCCCGATC
>NZ_JAMQHY010000193.1:0-213 GCF_023845705.1 Clostridium sp. ZBS15 | reverse complement strand
AGAGCTGCAAAAATGGATTATTGATATGGGTCGGGAATATGTGACTCATTACGCATCCATCTGCAATAAGGTACGTAACCCGGCCGCTTTATTATCTATTTCCTGCCATTCCTGTTCCGGATCGGAGCCGCGGACGATTCCCGCGCCGGCATACAATCGCACCACATTGGCCGTCACTTTGGCTGAACGTAACGTCACGCAAAACTCACTTTG
>NZ_JAMQHY010000192.1:0-281 GCF_023845705.1 Clostridium sp. ZBS15 | reverse complement strand
GATTTCCTGGAACATGGGCCTAAGGGCCGGCAAGATTTCAGCAGGTGTAAGCTGAAGGTATTTTGGATGATGTAGTGTAGCATCCATCACGTTGAGCGGAATTTCCAGAAAGTCGAAGGCTTTGCCCTGCTCAAAATTGAAAGGATAAAAAGGGAGGCAGTACGAGTTGCGAAAGCCAAAATGCTCGGCAAAGCCTAACGTAGAATCGTATTCGAATGCCAGATTATCGACTAGGCCTGGCGTGATACGCGGCTCCCACCGCAGGTAGTGAAATCGTACGC
>NZ_JAMQHY010000191.1:0-268 GCF_023845705.1 Clostridium sp. ZBS15 | reverse complement strand
ATCAATTGGCAACTCGCGCCGACGAAGCGCTTCGATCCCGACGACATCAAGGCTTTTTTCGCGCTTTTGCCCGGTACGATCGAGGGCGTGCGGCTGCGGCACGCGGTCGAGGTGCGGCACGAGAGTTTCGATACGCCCGAGTTCGTGAAACTGGCGAAAGCCGCGAACGTCGCCATCGTCCACGCGCAGAGTGCCGACTATCCCAATATCGCGTCGCAGACGTCGGATTTCACGTACGCGCGCATCATGAGGACGCGGGACAGCCTTG
>NZ_JAMQHY010000190.1:0-290 GCF_023845705.1 Clostridium sp. ZBS15 | reverse complement strand
AGGGGCGGGTGGGGGAAAAGAGAAGATCTCGGAGGTCGCCGGTATCTTTAAAAAAAAAAAAATCAAACTCTATAAATTCTTCTACTTCATCCTCCATAGCATTTTTATCTAGAGCATTCGTAGGTGTAGCACGGGAATTTATATTTAATACTGACACTAATACGGCCACAATTGATTTTTTATAATATTTTTTCAAATTTCCACATTATATATTAAAATTATTTATTTTATCTATATTAAAAAATAGCATTGATATTGTAGTATAAAACAAACTCCAATTTTTTTTTTTT
>NZ_JAMQHY010000188.1:0-267 GCF_023845705.1 Clostridium sp. ZBS15 | reverse complement strand
AAAAAAAAAATTTTTAAAAAAAAAAAAAAAAAAGTAAAATAATTTTGCGTATTAAAAATAAAAAAATTATTTATTATGTTTTTTTGGTCTATTTTTTTTTTTTTTATTTTTAATATTTCATTTTTTTTTTTGTTTTTTTTTTCGGATCTTAAAAATGTAGTTTATTTTATAATTTAAATTACAGAACTTTTTTAATAAAAAATTTTTTTTATTTTTTTAAATACAATTTTTTTTTTTTGTTTTTTTATTTATTTTATAAAAAAATTT
>NZ_JAMQHY010000187.1:0-251 GCF_023845705.1 Clostridium sp. ZBS15 | reverse complement strand
AAGAAGAGAGTATAAAGATAAACAGTGACTTTGGTGATTATAGCAAATATATAAAATATGATATGGTGTCACGTTGGAACATTAAAGAGATTAAATTGAAATGTGCAGGATTTCTAGTACCTTGTATAGATAAAGTTAATTTTGAACATTATATTTCAATTGAAAAAGAAGTAACAAATCATGGTTACTTGGTTAATTTAGATGAAGAAAATAAGGATTATGTAACAATAAAAAAGAATTATATAGATAGG
>NZ_JAMQHY010000186.1:0-253 GCF_023845705.1 Clostridium sp. ZBS15 | reverse complement strand
TTAGGAATGAATATTGTTTACCTAAATCATTACTTGCTCGAAAAATATCAATATTGAATTGAGAAAAAGACATTTTCAAATTCCTCCTTCTTTTTTTCACTATAATAAAAAAAGAAAAAGGAAAACATCGTACTTTCTTACAAACATTCTTGCATTATTACAGTTTTGTCATTATTATATAGAAATCTTGTAATTGCCTAACAGCCGATAACGATAATTATGTGAACACGAAAGTCCTCCAGCTAAACAATCC
>NZ_JAMQHY010000019.1:0-1454 GCF_023845705.1 Clostridium sp. ZBS15 | reverse complement strand
AGTTGTGGCGTCCGAGGCATAGCCGGGAAGCGAATGCGCGTCAGGATGAACGCTGAAGGCATCGAAGCGTGAAGCCTCTATCAAGATGAGATTTACCAAATCGTAAGCTAGTAAGACCCCTTGAAGAGTACAAGATTGATAGGTCAGTGGTGGAAGTAGGGCAACATATTTAGCTGACTGATACTAATAGGTCGAGGGCTTGACCAATAAATAATTGTTATATACAATTTATGTGCAATTTTGAAAGAACATTCTTTCAAAGGATCTGGTGATGATGGCATGGAAGTAACACTCCTACCCATTCCGAACAGGAAAGTTAAGATCCATAGCGCCGAAGGTACTGCACGGGAGACTGTGTGGGAGATTAGGACGTTGCCAGGTAAGCTTAAAGAGATAGTTATAATAACTATCTCTTTTTAGTATATAAAAAGAGATTAAAGTGATGTTAGTAACAGAGTAGAAAGAAAACTTTAGCATTAATAAGTGAATGCGCTCATATATTAATTTAAATTCAATCGCTATTCATCGTGAGTGCAAGAAATTTTAATGGATATTGTTCGTTGTTAATATTAATCTTGTTATAATTTGAAAGTAAGAGTAATTAAATGCATAGAAGATTATTAAATAACTTCTCAAATTGAATTTATATAAAAAATAGTTAAGTATTAAATAATAATTTGAGTTGTTTTATAAGATTATTATTTAATTAGTAATAGTTATTTTTTATAATTTTATGTTAGTGTAATATTATTTTAATTTTAAATAGTATTACACTTTTTTATTTAAATTTATGATCTACTGATTATCTATAAATATAGTTAGAAAACAAAGTTAAAAATAAAAATATGTAATTAAGAAATAACAAATTTTTAAAATTAATGATACATTTTAATACTAATAAATTAAATTTTAACAAAAGTATTGAAAATTAATCTATTAATATAGGTGGATTAAGAGTAAATAATCATTTTAAAATGATTATTTATATAAAAATATTAAGTAAAAATAATAAATTATATATAAATAAAATAAGTAACTCATATATTTTTGTAAATATATGTATTATTTATTCGAAAATACTAGAATAACTTATCCAAGTGTATCAGTAGTAGAATTATGTAGTATTTTAAAGAAAAAATAAGAAAATAAGATATAATTTCAATGAATAGTAATAAATGTATTATAACTAGTTAATATATCATGGTAAGATAAAACACGTCGCTGAGAGATGCGGCAAACAAGTAAGAATAAAGTTAAGAAATTAAATTTCAACTTATTAAAAAACTTGTTGACAGAAAAGAAATCAAATGTTAGACTGAGTAAGTCGCTTAAGGGTGACACAGGAAAACAAAAGAAAATGTGGTCTTTGAAAATTGAACAGAAATCAAGACACAGTAAAATAAACCAGCAATGCTTTATTTGAGTAAGTCAAGATTAAACTTTTTATTGAGAGT
>NZ_JAMQHY010000185.1:0-536 GCF_023845705.1 Clostridium sp. ZBS15 | reverse complement strand
AACACGGTATACAGAACACAGTCACTTTAATAACTGGGGTTCAACAAGAGAAAAAGAAATTATTAGGCAACTATTACGTGACACAAATTCAGTAGGGAATATAAATGAAAAGTTTGATGTCTTAAAGCAACAAGGTAGAAACCTAGTTAGAAATACAGATTTTGTGAAAATGCCTTACATTCAGTCTAGAAGTAAGATTTATACATTTGAAGCGACAAAGGACTCTTTTATTCCTGATAAAAAATCGTTGTTCATTCAATCCGAAGGGTATGAATCATCTACTGATCCAAACAAAGATTTTGCCTTTCTACTAACAGAAACAATGTTACAGTACGAACAACTTAAAGTTTCTTTTTGGGTCTATCCTTCAGAATCAAATAAAGAAATGAATATTAGAATGGCTTATTCTCAAGGTGGTGTTGTATACTTAGGAGACCATGACCAATAGAATAAAGTTTCTATCCTATTAGACCTATCAGCTATAGCAAACCAAAATAACTACTTATATTTCAACATGCTTTCTTCCTTTTTTTTTT
>NZ_JAMQHY010000184.1:0-262 GCF_023845705.1 Clostridium sp. ZBS15 | reverse complement strand
AAAAAAAAAAAAGAAAGAAGGAGAAAAAAAAAAGACAGAAAAAAAAAAAACAAAAAATAGAAAAAAAAATTAAGAAGAAAAATTAAAAAAATTGAACAAAATAAAAATGAAAAGTTATAAAAATTTCCTCTAAATAAAAGAAAATATTTTAGATTTAAAAAAAAATTTTTTAAAAAAATAAAAAATTATAATTTATTGGTAGGTATTAAAAAAATAATTTTTTATAAATATTTTTTTTTATAAATTCCTTTTTTTTTTTTTT
>NZ_JAMQHY010000183.1:0-262 GCF_023845705.1 Clostridium sp. ZBS15 | reverse complement strand
CTCTATGACTTGCTTTAAGTCAACCTCATTTATTGTTTTCACCTTTTATACACCTCCTATAAGTTAAATCCATTAAGCCTTTCATCCTCTGTCATTTTTCTTCCTGTAAGACTTTCTATTTCTACAATTAAATTGCTTAATTCTCTAGTTACTGTATTGAATAAACTTAAATATTTTATACATTCTTTAACTGTATGGGTTTTAAAATATTCTTCAGCATCTCTATTTCTGTTTAAATTATGATTATATTTTTTCTTTAAAA
>NZ_JAMQHY010000182.1:0-278 GCF_023845705.1 Clostridium sp. ZBS15 | reverse complement strand
AAATAAGTGAGTTTTATATTGATTTAGCAGAAATTAGACATAGAGATTTTCAGGTTATTAAGCCTAAAAATGAAATCATAGTATCATGGGAAGAGGATAAAATAAAAAGAGCTATTATTATATTACTTGAGAATGCGTTTAAGTATACAAATGAAGGTGGATCTGTGAAATTAATTGTTGAAGACTTAACTAAAAGTATAAAAGTAACAGTTAAGGATGATGGGATAGGCATTAAGGGAGAAGATCAAAAACGTATATTTGATAGGTTTTATAGAAGT
>NZ_JAMQHY010000181.1:0-218 GCF_023845705.1 Clostridium sp. ZBS15 | reverse complement strand
AAATTTTTTTCTTTTCCATTCGTAACTCCCCCAATTTAAATTATATTATTTACAATTAATTAATTATAATAGACTATTTCGTAAATAATATTTCTCTACAATTATTTTGATTCATTCTTTTTATTAGCTTATCTATTATTCACTTTTTCTAATATTACTGCTCCTTTTAAATATCTCCTTTCTCTCCTTTCCCCATCTCCTCTTCCCCCCCCCCCCCC
>NZ_JAMQHY010000180.1:0-260 GCF_023845705.1 Clostridium sp. ZBS15 | reverse complement strand
AGAGAATTTGAAATATTATATTTACTAGCTACAAACAGAGGGCGAGTATTTAGTGCAGAAGAAATTTTTGAAAAAGTTTGGAAAGAAAAATATTATCAGTCTAACAATACTGTTATGGTACATATGAGTAGACTTAGAGATAAATTAGAAAAGCATATGGAGGGAAATAAAATAATTCATACAGTCTGGGGAGTTGGTTATAAAATTGAAAAATAAAAGATTATATAAATATTGGTTAGTATCGATAGTTCAGTTATTAG
>NZ_JAMQHY010000179.1:0-237 GCF_023845705.1 Clostridium sp. ZBS15 | reverse complement strand
AAAAATTTTTTTTTTTTAAAAAAGTTTTTTTAAAAAATTAAAAAAAATAAAATTTTTTAATTTCCTTTTTTTTTAAATAAATTTATTTTTTTTTTTTTTATTTTTAAAATTTTTTTTTTTACAAATTTATTTTTTTTTATTAAAAATATTTTTTTTGAAAAATTTTTAAATTTTTTTAATAAAAAATTTTTTTTATTTTTTTAAATAAATTTTTTTTTTTTTGTTTTTTTATTTTTT
>NZ_JAMQHY010000178.1:0-243 GCF_023845705.1 Clostridium sp. ZBS15 | reverse complement strand
AAAAAGAAAAAAAAGAAGAAAAATAATAGAAGAATGAAAAGAAATAATAAAAAAAGAAAAAGAAAAAACAAAAAAGAAAAAAAAAAGAAAAAAAAAAATAAAAAAAAAAGAAAAAAAAAAAAAAAGAAAAAAAAGAAAGGGAAATAAAAAAAAAAAAAAAAAAAAGTAAATTATAAAAAAAAAAAAAGAAAAAAAAAAAAATAAACAAAGCAGAAAAAAAAAAAGAAAAACAAAAAAAAAAAA
>NZ_JAMQHY010000177.1:0-285 GCF_023845705.1 Clostridium sp. ZBS15 | reverse complement strand
ATTTTCCGTGTCATTTTTCCCACAAGTAAATCTGAGTACTGATCTATTGCAGCGTCAAATAATGCTTCTTTTGATGGAAAATAGCGGTAACAAAGTCCTTGTGCTACATTTATCTCTTTAGCAATATCTGCAATAGAGGTCTTGTCGTATCCTTTCTCACAAAAAAGTTTCATGGCTGTATCCAAAATTTCTTGTTTACGTTCTTCTGGGTCTTTAGAAATTCGCATAATAACCCCTCCTTTTTTGATTTCATTATAAACTCAATATATTTAAATGTCAATGAAT
>NZ_JAMQHY010000176.1:0-420 GCF_023845705.1 Clostridium sp. ZBS15 | reverse complement strand
AAAAAAAAAAAAAAATTGTTTTTTTTTGGGAAAAATTTTTTTGAAGGGTGAGAGGGAAAAACAAAAAAAAAAATTTAAGTGTGTTGTGGGGACTTTAAAAAAAATTAAAAAATAAAAAAAATATAAAGAATTATAAAAAAAATAAAACCCCCCTAATTAATTTATTTTTTTGGGGTGGGGTTTTAAAGTTCCCATTTTTTTTCTATTTTTTTTGTTTTAAATTTCTCCCCTTAAAAAAAAAGAAAAAAAAAATATATTTAAAAATTATATGTAGGAAAAGAAAAAATAAAAAAAAAAATAAAAAAAGTAAAAAAAACCAACTTAAAGATAACAAGGATTTATTAATAATATACTCCCACAAAAAAAAAAAAAATAAGTAAAACTGAAATAAGAATCTTACAAAAAAATAAAAAATAAATA
>NZ_JAMQHY010000018.1:0-17846 GCF_023845705.1 Clostridium sp. ZBS15 | reverse complement strand
ATATCAACACACATTTAAAATAGAGCTAAATTATTAACTGCTTCACTCAAAACTTTTCCAACAGAATCATTAATAATTAGATTAGCCTTTGAGTCAGCTGAAGTAGAACTTTTATTTATAAGAACAAGGTTTTTACCTCTAAAATAATCAATTAATCCAGCTGCTGGATAAACAACTAATGAAGTACCTCCTATAATTAAGGTATCAGCTTTAGATATTGCTTTAATTGCACCTGTGATAGTATTATCATCTAATCCTTCTTCATAAAGAACAACATCTGGTTTAACAGTTCCTTCACACTTTGTGCAAGTAGGAACTCCTTTTGATTCTAATATAAAATCTGAATCATAAAATGCATTACAATTAGTACAATAATTTCTGTGAACAGATCCATGTAGTTCGAAAACATTTTTAGAACCAGCAGCTTGATGAAGTCCATCTATGTTTTGAGTAACAATAGCTTTAAGTTTGCCTATTTCTTCGAGCTTAGCTAAAGCCATATGTCCGCTATTAGGTTTAGCATCTGGATATATAAGTTTAGCTTTATAGAAGTTGAAAAATTCTTCAGGATGTCTAATATAAAAGCTATGAGATACTAATTGTTCAGGTGTAAAAGTTACATTAAGTTTTTTATTAAATAAACCATTAGCACTTCTAAAATCAGGTATTCCAGATTCGGTGGAGACAGGGATGTAAACCTAATAAAGAAATAAATGTAATAATATGGTATAATTTCTGTATAAGTAAAAATGTATTAAGAGGATGAGTAGATGAGTTCTGATGAAAATAATTTAAAAAATATTTTTAATCCTGAAATACTGAATGAAAATTTAAAGTTTATATCATTGTATATTGCTGTATATGAAAAGCTTAAAGAAACAATAGTAGGAGGGGTTAAGGATTTTTATTGTTCAGGTTTTAAAGGTGACAAATATATATATGATTGGTATGAAGAAAAAGTATTAAATAAAGTAAGTTCAAAAAAAATAGAAAATTAAAAGCAAGTTTAAAATGGCTTTTAGATGCAGAAGCAATTGATAAAAAAGATTGTGAGTCATTTAAGAAGATAACTAATAAAAGAAATGAATTAGTACATGATATGTCTGAAATACTTTTTAATGGATTAGATGAAGAGGTTGTAATATTATTTGGTGACATGATGGAGTTATTTAAAAAGATAGAAAAATGGTGGATAAAAGAAGTTGAAGTACCTATAAGTGGAGAATTTACAGCAGATGAATATGAAAAAATTGATTGGGATTCTGTTGAATATAGTGACTTAATGATGTTGAGAGTAATAACAGATGTATCACTAAATGACGATAGAGAATATATAAATAAAAAAGTTGACTTATATAAGTAATAATAAGGGGAGAGAAGTATGTATTTATCTCAAGTTAGAATATGGAACTTTAGAAAATATGGTGAGAGTTCAGATGATGATAAAGAGAGTTTGATTGTTAATTTTAAAAAAGGATTAAATTTAATAGTAGGAGAAAATGATAGTGGTAAAACTGCTATTATAGATGCTATAAAAATTGTTCTAGGAACTCAAAGTTTTGATAATGTAAGATTAAGTGAAAATGATTTTTATAAAAGAAAGGATGGATCAAGAGTAGATTACTTAAAGATAGAATGCAAGTTTGATGATTTAAGTGAGATTGAATCAGGCAGATTTTTAGAGTGGATAGATTTAAGTGATAATGGTGAAGTTTCATTGCGAGTTAGAATAATTGCAAGAATGAAAGATAATAAAATTATAATAAAAAAAACTGGAGGCAAGGAAGGTGTAGATATAAATTTTGAGGCTTCTGAATGTTTAAGAGTTACTTATTTAAAGCCTTTAAGAGATGCAGAAAATGAATTAAGCCCAGGATATAAATCAAGATTTGCACAGGTATTAAAGAATTATCCTGTGTTTAAGATAACAGATGAAAATGGAAAAAATAAGCTTGAAAATATAATGAAAAATGCTAATGATCAAATTGAAGACTATTTTACAAAACATATTGATGGTGTAGTAGAAGATGAAAATCCAGCCCAGATAGGTAAAACGATAAATACTATTTTAACAAGTTTTTTAGGGGTCAATAAAGAAGGCTATAATGCAAAAATAAATATATCAGATATGGAATTAAGTAAGATATTATCAAGATTAATGCTAATTATAGATGATAATAAAGTTGGTTTGGGAACGTTAAACCAATTATACATGGCAATGGAATTATTGCTCTTAGAAGTTAAAGAACATAATCATGAATTTGGATTGGCATTGATAGAAGAAATAGAAGCTCATATACATCCACAAGCACAGTTGAGAGTTATAAAATATCTAGAAGATTGCATAAAATCGCAAATGATATTAACAACTCATAGTATAACTTTAGCTTCAGTAGTTAAACTGGAAAATCTGATTATTTGTAGAGATAAGAATGCTTATTCTTTGAGTAATGAATATACAAGTTTATCAAAAGGAGATTATGAATTTTTGGAAAGATTTTTAGACTCTACAAAAGCAAATTTATTTTTTGCTAAAGGCGTAATTTTCGTAGAAGGAGATGCGGAAAATATATTAGTACCCACTATAGCAAAAATAATAAATAAACCTCTATATAAGTATGGAGTATCAGTTGTTAATGTTGGGAATGTAGCTTTTTTGAGGTACGCTAATATTTTTATAAGAAATGATAGAAAATGTACAATTGGAATATCAACATCTATTGTTACAGATTTAGATGTGAGACCAATTCAATATTATAAAGATAAAGGTAAAACAGCTGAAGAAAAGGAACATAAGTATACTGTATATAAAGTAATTGAAAGTAGTCAATACTTTACAAAACAAGATGATGCTAAAAAGAAAGTAAGAGATATACTACAAAAAGGGTCACTAAAAAAAGAAGTATATGAAGATAATATTGAAGAAATAGAAGATGATTATGAAAGCTATAAAAAATCAGTAAAGTTAGCTAAAGAAGAAAAGTATAATTTTCAGGAGATAAAAGTTTTAACTAACACTTGGACAATGGAATTTGATATTGCATTAAGTTGTATCAGGGAATACTTATATGCAGCAGTATTAATAGCTAAAGATATACATGACAATGAAGAAAAGATAGAAAGTATAGATAAGGATAGTTATATAGAGAAGTCAAAGAATGCTATTAATGATATGGAATTTTTTGATGATAGTATGGAAATAGCATATGAAATATATAAACCATTATTAAATAAGGAAGCTTCTAAAGCTGTCTGTGCTCAATATTTATCTAAAATACTTTTACAAGAAGTTAATAATAATAGTGATTTATTAAAGAAAATAATTGAAGATGATTATCTTAAGTATATTATTGATGCAATTAATCATGTTACGTCTATTGAAAGTGAGGATAAGAGTAATGAGTAATATATCTGACTATATAGAAGTAACCGAAGAAGACATTAGTTATGCTGAAAAGATACTTTTTGGAAAAACTAGAGTTTTTGATTATAATGAAAGAATTATTATAATAAAAGATTTTAATGATTCTTTTGATATCAATGCTTGTCCTGGAAGCGGAAAAACAACGGTATTATTAGCAAAATTAATAATTTTATCAAGGAAAATGCCATTCAGAAATGGACAAGGTATCTGCGTTTTGACACATACTAATGTAGCTATAGATGAAATAAAAAATAAGCTAGGGCAGAAAAGTGAGATATTATTTAAGTACCCAAACTATTTTGGAACAATTCAAAGTTTTATAGATAAATATCTGACTATACCTTTTTATAAATATATGACAGGAGAAAATATAAAAAGTATAGATGATGATATGTATTATAGTCATTTACATAAGTTAGTTTTAGATAAATATCCCAATATTAAAAATGCAGTAAGTTTTTGTGTTGAGAAGAATCTTGGAAGTTATAGAGAAGGTCAACACTTAGATAATTTTATAAAATTTATTTTGAGTAAGAATTTTAAGGTGATTAATAATGAAATGTTTATATGTAATAAGAGTGGTGCTACGTTAGAAAATAAAAAGTATTATAAAGAGTTATTGGAAATAATGTATGATGGAGTGTTAAGGTATAATGATGCATATATATTTGCAGATGCTTATTTATCAAAATTTCCTAATGTAAGTACATATATATCAAAGCGTTTTAAGTATGTATTTATTGATGAAATGCAAGATACAAATATTGTACAAGCAAAAATTTTAGATAGAATATTTGAAGCTAATGAAGGTGTAGTAGTACAAAGATTTGGAGACATTAATCAAAGAATTGGATTATCTAGAGAAGAAAGTGGTTGGGACCTATTAGAAAATACAAAGTATATTAATTCAACCAAAAGATACGGAAAAGAAATGATTAAGTTTTTGAAACCATTAAGAATATTAGATACTAATGAAATGAGAGGAAATGAAGAAGTTAAAACTTTAAGTCCACATATACTAATATTTAACGATGGAAGTATAAAGAAAGTTATAGATAAGTTTCTTGAAGTGATTAAAAAATATGGGATTGATGAACTTGATGGTAAAGTAAAAGTAATAGGAAAGATAGGTAGGGAGGTTGAAAGTCCGAACCTTTCTATAAAATCATATACAGATTTTTATACAAAAAATAATAAAAATAAGTCGATAAATAAAGAGTGTTATAATTTGTTATCATGTAAAAAGTTAAGAGACTTTTATGAAGATATATTATTAATGATAGTTTCAGTGTTGAGATACAATAATAAAAAAGTTAGTAAAAGTGAATTTATAAAGTATATGCAAATGGAAAAAGATAATGAGTTTATCCTTTATAAAGCTAAAATCAAAAACTGGTTTTATAATATAGGAATAGATACATCAGGAGTTTTAAAAGATATAAAAGAAACTACAAGTAACTTATTAAACAACTTAGAGAAATATGTATATGATGAATTAATTATAGAAGAGAAATTTACTATACCTATAGAAGAGGAATTAGCAAAAGAACAAGTGGCATCAGCGAAACAAGTTAGTAAGGATTGTAGAATAGACGATATTAATACTGTTTTTGGTGTAAAAGGAGAAACGCATTTAGCAACGTTATATTTAGAAAGTAAACTTATAGATAGGGATGGAGAAGATCGTAGAAGTGATATAATAAAAATTTTAGATTACATGGTAGGTAAAAATATTGTGCCTAATCCAGAAGATGAAGAGGCATTAATTGCTGCATATGTTGCAATGAGCAGAGCACAAAAGCTTACATGTATTGCTATAAGTTATGAAACAATACAAGGTAGAATAAAGGAATTTGAGGAATATGGATATGAAATTATTCCTTGTGATAAAGAAATAGAAAAGTTAATAGAAAAAGAAATGTGAATATGATAATGCCCTTATATTAATATATAAGGGCATTAAAGTTATAGATTATTAACTACTTCATTTAAAACTTTTCCAACAGAATCATTAATAATTAGATTAGCCTTTGAGTCAGCTGAAGTAGCACTTTTATTTATAAGAACAAGGTTTTTACCTCTAAAATAATCAATTAATCCAGCCGCTGGATAAACAACTAATGAAGTCCCTCCTATAATTAAGGTATCAGCTTTAGATATTGCTTTAATTGCACCTGTGATAGTATTATCATCTAATCCTTCTTCATAAAGAACAACATCTGGTTTAACAGTTCCTTCACACTTTGTGCAAGTAGGAACTCCTTTTGATTCTAATATAAAATCTGAATCATAAAATGTATTACAATTGGCACAATAATTTCTGTGAACCGATCCATGTAGTTCGAAAACATTTTTAGAACCAGCAGCTTGATGTAAGCCGTCTATATTTTGTGTAACTATAGCTTTAAGTTTACCCATTTCTTCAAGTTTAGCTAAAGCCATATGTCCAATATTCGGTTTAGCATCTGGATATATAAGTTTAGCTTTATAGAAGTTAAAAAATTCTTCAGGATGTCTAATATAAAAGCTATGAGATACTAATTGTTCAGGTGTAAAAGTTACATTAAGTTTTTTATTAAATAAACCATTAGCACTTCTAAAATCAGGTATTCCAGATTCAGTTGACATTCCTGCACCACCAAAGAAGACTATGTTATTACTATTTTTTAAAATGTCTGATAATTTATCTATTTCAATACTCATAAAATCATCTCCAAACTGTGTTTATATATTTATTATTACACAATTTATTATAAAAATTAAAGAGATATGATTAAATAGTATTTATTTTAATGGTATAATTTTCATAAAATTGAATTTGGTAGGGGATGAGAAAATGAATATTATTATTGAAACTAAAGACCTTATATTAAGAAATATAAAATTAAACGATTTAAATGTGCTTCATGAAATAAGGAATGAGGAATATATTTTAAAATGGATGCCAGATTGGAAAAGTACAAAGAAAGAAACAAAACAATGGATTTCTGAAGTAATAGATTTTTATGACAAACAAAATGAAAATGATTTATGGTGTCAGCTAGTGATAGAAAGAAAATTAGATAATGCTGTTTTAGGTTTAATAGCATTACAAACTAAATTTGAAGTTAATAATGAAATTGAAATAGCATATTTCATATCTGAAAAATATTCAGGAAAGGGATATATGAAGCAAGCTGCTAAGGCATTATTAGAATGGGGATTCAATAATTATAATTTTCCTTTTGTAATGGCAATTGTTGAAATAGATAATTATCCATCTCAAAAAGTTGTTGAATCAGTTGGGTTTGAAAAAGTTGAGACAAGAATGATTTTAAATTCTGGTGAAGAAAAAGAAAAACCATTTTTTTATTATAAATATAACAAAAAAATGAATTAGCTTTAAAGAAGATATTGGAGATATTGAATGAAAATAGATAGATTATTTTCTATTGTAAATATATTAGTTAGTAAAAAGAGTGTTACTGCTGCCGAATTAGCAGAGCAATTTAATGTGTCTGTTAGAACTATATACAGAGATATTGAGATATTATCTACAAATGGTATACCAATTTGTTCAGTTCAGGGTAAAGGTGGAGGGCTTTCTATTTTAGACAATTATTCTATAGATAAAACCATATTGTCTGATAGTGAGCAGAAACAAGTACTTATGGCATTACAAAGTGTAAATGCTACAGGACAGATAAATGTAGATGATTCTTTTTTAAAACTAAGAAGTTTATTTAGGAAGAATGCAATTGATTGGATTGAAATTGATTTTTCAGGTTGGGAGCAAAGTGAAGAGGATAAAGAAAATTTTGAAATTATTAAAGATAGTATTATTAATTCAAAGGCAGTATATATTTCTTATTTTAGCAATAAAGGTGAGAGGTCAGAGCGTATTGTAGAACCATACAAATTGATATTCAAAGGATATAATTGGTATATTTATGGATATTGCAGAAAAAGAAAAGATATGCGATTTTTTAAATTAACAAGAATAGAAAAAATAGAAATTTTAAAAGATACCTTTGTAAATACACCACCATTAAATATTAGTTATGATATGTTACCAAAGGAAGAATTAATTGAAGTGAAGCTTAAAGTACATATTTCCATGGCTTCAAGGGTTTATGATGAATTTAAAAATGGAAAAATTACTTTAGAAAATAATGAATTTTATATTATAGTAAGTGTTCCAAAAACTAAATGGTTATATGATTATTTTCTTGGTTTTGGAAACAGCCTTGAGATACTTGAACCATTAGGGATGAGAGAAGAGCTTAAGAAAAAAGTAGAAGAAATTATAAAAAAATATTTATAATATGACACATAGATGTCAAGTTATGTTTGTTAATATTTGATTATCAAAGAAAGAGAGGTAATCAAATATGAATTATGAGGTTGTAAATTTAAAAGAAAAGAAAGTAGTAGGGGTAACTGCTAGGACAAAAAATTGTGATGATAATATGACGGAGATAATAGGATCACTGTGGCAAAATCTTTATGAAGGTGGAGTATATAATACTATTAAAAATAAATCAAATGATAAAGCAATAGGTATTTACTCTGATTATGAAAGTGATGTTAATAGCGAGTATAGTGTTACGGTAGGGTGTGAAGTTAGTGATGCAGAAAATATGAGTGAAGGCACTATAGTAAAAATTATTCCAGCTGGAAAATATGCTAAGTTTATTGTTCATGGACAAGTGCAACAAGCAGTTAATAACTTTTGGCAAGAGTTATGGAATATGAAATTAAATAGAAATTATAGATGTGATTTTGAGGAATATCAAAATTGTGATATGGAAAATGCAGAAATTCATATTTATATATCTGTTGATTAAAATAAGTTTTATATAAATAAGTTAAAGATAAGCTAAAGAGTTGAAATTAAATTCTTTAGCTTATCTTTATTTAAGAATAGTATTATATAATAGTATGTTAATTTTAAAGTATAGACATACTATTGGAAGAAAGAAACAATGAATTCTATTAAGATTTTATAATTAAATATTTGGTAATTATGTATTTTATTATGATATAATTTATAATAGTTACTTAGTTAAAATAGGGGGAAAATAATAAAGTTTTTTAGTATTAGATATTGAGGAGGTTTGGATTAATGTATACAGTTGGAATTATTACAAGTAGTGATAAAGGATATACAGGCGAAAGAGAAGATAAAAGTGGAGCTGTAATAAAGGAAATAGTGGAAAGTAATGATTTTGAAGTTGTAAGGCAAATAATTCTTCCTGATGATAAGGATATGTTGTCAAAAGAATTTATATATATGAGTGATGAACTTAATGTTAATCTTATTTTAAGTACAGGGGGAACTGGATTTTCTCCAAGAGATATAACTCCAGAGGCAACTAGGATAGTTATTGAAAGAGAAGCACTAGGAATATGTGAAGCGATAAGATATTATAGTCTTCAAATAACTAAAAGAGCAATGTTATCAAGAGCTATTTCTGGAATTAGAGGGAAAACGTTAATAGTTAATTTGCCAGGAAGTCCAAAAGCATGCAAGGAAGCATTGGATTTTGTGTTAAATGATATAAAGCATGGAATAGATATTTTGCTGGAAAAATCAAAAGAATGTGCAAGAAAATAGAGAATATAATAAGAAAATTTATTGAAATTAAGCTTGGTCCAATTAATGCATGCTCCCAATGAAAGATTGCTGACAAGCAATTAATTGTAAATATTAAAAGGAAACTCGACTTCGCTGAGTAAGTTCGAAAAGCTAAATATAAAATTTAGATTCTCACTTAAGAGTTCTAAAAAGCAAATTCCAACGCCAGTTCGCCATTATACTAAAATATCAATATTCACTTAAAACATAGCCTAAAAAATAAATACTTTTATATATTATATTTAAAATCCTATTAATGCTAGTGATATCAAGTGTTAAAGAAGTATATAGTAAGTCTTAATATAAATAAAAAACAAAAAAATCAAAAAAGTTTACAAAAGTTGTTGACATAATAGTGATATCTAGATATAATACTACTTGTGATCTGGTGATGACGGCGTAGAGGTAACACTCCTCTCCATTCCGAACAGGAAAGTTAAGGTCTACAGCGCTGATGGTACTGCACGGGAGACTGTGTGGGAGAGTAAGACGTTGCCAGGTAAGCATGGCTCGATAGCTCAGTCGGTAGAGCAGAGGACTGAAAATCCTCGTGTCACTGGTTCGATTCCAGTTCGAGCCACCAAAAAAACACTAACAAATGTTAGTGTTTTTTTTATTCTTTAGGAATTTATATTATTAAAAAAATTGTAGATAAGTTTAGAATTTAAACTCTCTCAACTGGAAAATAAATTTCAGTAATTATTTTTCCATCCATGGGACCATTAATATATTTTTCATAAGGTAAATCTATAATTTTATAATTATTTAAATTTATCCATTCTGTTATTTTTCCATAGGCACATGAAAGATTAGAATAAGGTCCTTCAAATGTTACCATTGCACATAAATGTCCTTTCAACACTCTTGTATTATTGATTTTTTCTTTAATAGGAAGTGCAACTTCTGTGTCATTATTATTGGGATTAAATTCATTATCATGATAAATAGACATTGGGCAACCTAATACAGTAAGATTTTTCTTACTTACTTCTTCAAATAAATTTCCGATATATTTTCCATATTCATTAACGCTCATTATCTGTCTATTACTTAATATATTTATATCTTGAGTTTTAATTAAACTTACGTTTATATCTTCTATAAATGACATAATATCAACTCCATTCTTTAAATTTAAAAGATCATTTTCCATTTCATGTTCTATATATTTATATCTTTTTATTGTAATTTCAATGTAATTTTTTTTATCTTTAATTTTTTCAATTAATAATTTATTATCATGAGTGTTTAAAATAGTTTTAATTTCATCTAAAGAAAAGCTGTAATTTTTAAGTCTTGAGATAAGAAGCATTGTGCGAATTTGACCTATGCTATAAAACCTATAGCTATTTTCGCTATTTATTTCAGCTGGTTTTATTAAATCAATATCATCATAATGCCTCAATGTTCTTGTTGTAACTTTACATATCTTAGAGAATTCTCCAATAGAAAGCATAAGTTTGTATCACCTCATAGTTTTATTTTGCTAGCTTGACTTTAGTATAATGTTTTACGCTACGTTAAAGTCAATAGTTAAATTTATAGTTTGGATATTTTTAAATAAAAAAAGAGTATAGATGTTTTAAAACTGATCTATACTCATAAAAATATTAAACTGTACATTGTTCAATTTCAACGGTGTAATTACCACAACAAGGGCAAACAACTATGCTAACAATATAACTATCATCTATTTTTCCAACTCTAAAAAGCTTATTATAAGATGTATTTTCGTATTCTTTACATAGTGTATTTATTATGTATTTATTTTCTTTTGTATAAACATAAAAATGATATTCTAAATAAGCATAAGATTTATTTATCTTTTCTTGAGAATCACAGTAACATTTATCGCCATAAAATTCTTTTGAAAAATTAATAACTTTTCCTTCGCATAAAGCATTTAAAATTATATCTAATGATAAGCCTTCAATTTCTTCAACTTCATTATCAGAATCTAAAAATATACCGTCACAATTTTCTTTATTTAATACATATTCTTTATCATCATATACAAACTTATATTCCATAAAATTTCTCTCCTTAACTAAATTAATAATAATTATATAATATCATATAATTTTAATGTACATAACAATATATTTGTAATATATTATATGTTAAATATGTATGGATATATGTAATAAATAAGGTGAAATTGCAATTATTTTATGTAGATTTCTTTGGAAATATATAAATAATCTACCCAAAAATAGTTTGATAATAAATAATATAAAATGAAACCATTTTGTAAGAATTAGGACACAGATATGTAACAAATAAAAATTTATAGTGATATAAAATAATAATAAGAAATCCTTAATTTTGAATTAATAAACTTTTAAGAGTACTGATGTAAAATTAGTATTATAGAATATTATAAAATAAAAATATTTTAGATTGGAGATGAGTTTAATGTTAGAAAAGATTATGTTAACTGATAAGGAATATGAAAATTTAGCAAAAGGAATTGCAATGGGAGTTGGATTTGGAACTATTATTGGTACAATTTTTGATAATGCAGTGTTTTTCTTTGCAGCAGGAGGAGTATTAGGAATAATAGGCTCATTAATCTATTCTAAAATAGAAGAGTATAAAGAAAATCATATATAATAAACCATAAAAGAAATGCATTATTAAGCGTATCAAAACATAATTTAAACATGTGTAAATTTATTAAGACTCTTTTAACTAAAAATTGGTAAGAGTCAATATTATATAAATTCTAATTTTAAAAGTGGATATTAGTATAGTAAATAGTAAAAATCCTTAAATTTCTTAATTGATCTTTTAAAAGTCTGTAAACTTTTGATTATACTATGAACTGTAAGTATCCACTTTTAGTAATATTTATAGATTTTCTATTTGCCAATCTATAGGAGTTTCATTGTCATTTTTCAAAAATTCATTAGTTTTTGAAAATGGTTTACTACCAAAAAAACCTCTAGATGCAGAAAGAGGACTAGGATGCACTGATTTTATTATATGGTGTTTGGGATTTGTTATAAGTTCTTCTTTTCTTATTGCATTATTTCCCCAAAGTATAAATACAATAGGTTTTTCTCTAGTATTTAATACCTTTATTATATTATCAGTAAATATTTGCCAGCCTATATTTTTATGTGAATTAGCTTCGCCAGCTCTTACAGTAAGTACTGTATTTAATAATAGAACACCTTGGTCAGCCCATTTTTTTAGATAACCATTATTAGGTATATAACATCCAATATCGTCTTTTAATTCTTTATATATATTTAAAAGTGATGGAGGAGTCCTAACTCCTGGATTTACTGAAAAACTTAATCCGTGAGCTTGGTTTGGTCCATGATAAGGGTCTTGCCCTAATATAACTACTTTAACATCATCAAAAGCTGTATAATGAAGAGCATTAAAAATATTATACATATCAGGGTATATTGTTTTTGTTTTATACTCTTGTGATAAATTTTTCCTTAATTTAAGGTAATAATCTTTTTCAAATTCATTACCTATGTAATTATTCCAATCATTTTTTAATATGTTATTCATAAAATCACCCATAATTAGTATATCATTTTTATAAAAAAATAATAAATTTTCTTTTTTTATTGTTAGTAGAGATATATATTGTTAAAATATAGAGGTATATAAAAAATTAGTTAAAAGGAGAATTAACATGGAAAATAAGGTAGTGGCAATTGTTGCCGGAAACGAAATCAAAGATAAAGATTTAGATGCAGTACTAAATAGATATCCACAAGAAAGAAGAGCTATGTTCCAAGGAGAACAAGGAAGAGAAGCATTATTAGAACAAGTAGTTGCTTTTGAACTAATGCGTAACTTTGGTAAAGAGTTAAAAATAGATGAGACTGAAGAATATAAAAATTTAGTTGAAGGATTAGCAAAAGAGGCATTAACTCAATTAGCAATTAACAAAGTATTAGCTGATGTTACAGTTACTGATGAAGATGTTAAAAAGTATTATGATGATAATGCAAGTATGTTTATAAATCCACCAACAGTTTCAGCAAAACATATTTTAGTTAAGACTGAAGAAGAAGCTAATTCTATAAAAGAAGAAATAGCAAATGGATTAGCATTTGAAGAGGCTGCTAAGAAATATTCAACTTGTCCATCTAAAGAACAAGGTGGAAGTTTAGGAAACTTTGGAAAAGGAGCTATGGTTCCAGAATTTGAAAAAGTTGCTTTTGAATCAGAAGTTGGAAAAGTTAGTGAACCAGTTAAAACTCAATTCGGTTATCATTTAATATTAGTAGAAAACAAAACTGAAAGCACAACTGTACCATTTGATCAAGTTAAGGATGCAGTGTTAAAACAACTTATAAATGAAAGACAACAAAACAAATATTTAGAAATGATAAAACAATTATCAGATAAATATGGTGTTGAAAGAAAATAATGATATTACTATTTATAAGTAATAGAAAAAGTGGTTTTATTATAAAACCACTTTTATATATATATATAATTTTTGTAACGCTTAATGCTTATCTATTTACTTTGAACTAAATAAGAAGTGAGTGTATCCACGTTTACTTTATATTAATTCAAAAAATGAAGTTATGTATTTGTCAGAAGCAGTTATAATATCTTCTTTAGAATCTATGCTGAATTCATCTTTTACTGCAATAACTTTCATTCCAGCTACTTTTGCTGATTTTATAGCAGGAAGTATATCTTCGAATACTACGCATTTATCAGGGGTAGTATCTAATCTTTTAGCAGCGAGTAAATATACGTCTGGAGAATCCTTACCTTTTTCAGTTTCACCAGTAGTAGTTATTGAATCAAAATAATGATATATATTATTTGTTTTTAAACAAACTTCTAATAATTCATTAGAATTGCTTGTAGCTAGTCCAATCTTTATATTTTTAGATTTTAGTTTATCTAAAAATTCTATTACACCATCTTTTAGTTTTACCTTTTTTGAATAGTATTCAAAGGCCATATCATGCCAATGGTTTAGTATTGTCTCAATAGAATCTTCTAGATTGAATCTGTTTTTAAAATACGCTGCTGTTTGTTTAAAGCTTAGATGAATTATATCATTTTTTAAATCTTTAGGTAATTCAAGTCCTTTTTCTTTTAGATAATCTATATCTATTTGTTGCCAAATCATCATTGAATCCACTAATGTTCCATCTAAATCAAATATTGCAGCTTTTATATTATTTAACATTAAGATCCCCCCATTTTTATTTATAAAAAGTTATAAAAAAAACTTAAGGGAATGCCTTAAGTTTTTTATGTTGTATTAAATAGTACAGATAAAAATAATTATATTCTCAAAAAAAACTTATGTCAAGAATTCAATTTTATTCATTTTTATGTTACCATAATAATATAATGTAAACTTTTACAGAAATTGTATTCATGTTTTTTAATTTATATTTCTAAAGATATGACTTAATATATTAAAACACCCTATTATCAATGGGTTTTATGTAGCATCGTTTAGAAAAGTAGGGGATTATGGACTATTTTAAAAAAAATATAGGATAATGCTTATAATTAATGCTGTAGAAAAGTTGTCCATATTTATGTAAAGTGATATAATTTTAGATATGTAAACGCATTTTGTTAATATGAAGGAGGGAAGGTTCGAAAAGAACCGGCATTGGATGAGAAAAAAGATTTTAGCTGCAATGTTAGCTACTATGATTATTGCAGGGTCTTCAGCGCCAGCTTTTGCTACGCCTGGAAATCAAGAATTAAGTGAAACAAGACAAAAATATGCTGAAATAGAACGTAATATAAGTGAAATTCAAGATAAAATTTATGATTTAGATGCTCAAATAGAGCCTTTAGAGCAAACTGTTACTAATAATAAAAAAGAAGTTAAGAATATTAATACACAAATTGATAACACAACTAAAGACATAGAACAATGTAAAGAGGAAATTACTAATTTAGATTTAGCATTAGGTGAAAGACTTAAAGCTATATATATGTCAGGAAATATGGAGTTCAGTTATTTAAACTTCTTATTTGAATCAGAATCTACTAGTGACTTTTTTACAAGAGCAGAATCATTAGGTAGAATTTTAGGTAGAGATAAGAAAGCTATAAAAGAAATAGCTGAAAAAAGAGATTCATTAAATGAAAAGATAACTTCTTTAGAAGATAAAAAGAAAGAAATAGACAAGCTTAATGCAGAAGTTCAAGTGAGCTTATCAGAATTAGATGTTAAAAAGAAAGATCAAGAAGTATTAGTTGGAAAGACAAAAGAAGAAAAGAAGAAATTTGATGAAGAATATTTATCACAAATGGAAAGAGATGTTGTTAAATCACAAATAGATGTGATAGATAGTTCAAGCAGTTCTCTTAGTGATTTAAAATCTGCAATCTCTCAATTAAGAAATTTAAGAGATAGCCAACTTAAGAGCCCAATAGTTATAGAAGAAGTAAATGCAAAGATTGAAAGTGCAAAGAGTACAGTATCACAAAAAGAACAAGAAGAAGAAGCTAAAAGAGCAGCAGCGGCATCAGCAGCAGCTTCAAGTAATACTCCAAGCAGAGGAAATTCAGGTTCTACAAATGTTACTGTTCCATCAGCAGGTAATGCTCAAGCTATATTAAATGAAGCTTATAATCATTTAGGAAAAGCTTATGTATATGGAGCAACAGGTCCAAGCAACTTTGACTGTTCAGGATTTACTCAATATGTGTATAGAAAAGCGGCAGGTGTTGATATAACAAGAACTACTTATTCACAAATAGGGGTAGGAGTACCTGTATCACAAGATCAATTACAACCAGGTGATTTAGTATTTACTCATGCAGGTCATGTTGGTATATACGTTGGTGGAGGTAGCATGATTCATGCACCACAAACAGGAGACGTTGTAAAAGTATCATCAGTATATAAATTCTATGCGGCTAGAAGAATTTTATAATATATAATATTTAAAATAAGGCTAGATATGTAATTGTCTAGCCTTATTTTGTTGTATATAAAATTTAGTTCTATTTAAAGTTAATTACAATATATGAAATTATATTTATAAGACTTAATTATATATAGACACTTTGCTAAAACACAACTAGAAAATAAAATACTAAAATCATATTAAGTTGTTTAGAATAAATGTATAAGTTATAATTATTTAGAATATATGGATAAAGGAAGATAACTATGCTTGAAAATAATTTAATTAATTTAGATACAGATGAAGTTATAGATGATTTACAATTAAAGGGATTACGATTAATACAAAAGGTTAATGGATTTAAATTTGGAGTAGATGCCGTAATATTATCTGATTTTGCAAATGTTAAGAATAAACATAGAGTTATTGATTTATGTACAGGTACAGGGATAGTACCGTTTTTGTTATATGGAAAGTATAGTCCTAAAGAAATTTATGGATTAGAGATACAACAAGAGATGGTTGATATGGCAGAGAAAAGTGTAAAATTAAATGCATTAGAAGATAAGGTTAGATTTATAAAGGAAGATTTAAAAAATATAGAGTATTTAAAGAAAATGGATAAGTTTGATGTAGTTACTGTAAACCCACCATACAAGTTAAATAATGCAGGAATTATAAATCCTAGTGATAAACTTGCTATTGCAAGGCATGAAGTTTTATGTAATCTAGAAGATGTGATTTATGCATCTAAAGTATTACTAAAAGATAATGGCAGAATGTTTATAGTACATAGACCAGAGAGATTAGCAGATATATTTACGTTAATGAGAAAATATAAAATAGAGCCTAAAAGAGTTAAAATGGTATATCCTAAACCTGGTAAGGCAGCAAATATAGTATTGGTAGAAGGGCAAAGAGATGGTGGAGCATATTTGAAATGGGATATTCCTTTATACGTTCACAATGAGGATGGATCTTATACAAAGCAAATAGATAAAATATATGGGAGGATATAAAATGGAAGTAGGAAATTTATATTTAGTACCAACTCCAATAGGAAATTTAAAAGATATAACATTAAGAGCTTTAGAAATACTAAAAGAAGTGGATATCATAGCAGCTGAAGACACTAGACAGACTTTAAAATTATTAAATCACTTTGATATAAAGAAAACATTAATGAGCTATCATAAATTTAATGAGAAAGATAAGAGTAATGAAATTATCGACAAACTATTAAATGGTCAAAGTATAGCTTTAGTATCTGATGCGGGAACACCAGGAATATCAGATCCGGGGAGCGTTATAGTAAGAAGATGTATAGAACAGGGAATAAAATTTAGTGTATTACCTGGTGCAACAGCTATAACAACAGCTCTGGTATATTCTGGATTAGATACAACTAAATTTATTTTTAGAGGTTTTTTACCTAGAGAAAATAAAGAAAGAAATATAATAAAAGAAGAATTACTTCAAAGTCAAGAAACTTTAATATTTTATGAAGCTCCTCATAGATTAATTGATACGTTATCTTTTTTATATGACTCATTTGGAAATAGACAAATTGCAGTTTGTAGAGAATTAACAAAATTATATGAACAAATATTTAGAGGCTCTGTTGAAGAATCTATTAATTATTTTACAGAAAATAAACCTAGAGGAGAGTTTGTACTTGTACTTGAAGGAAAAAAACTTGAAGAAATAAAACAAGAAAGAGAAAGTGAATGGATTGATTTATCAATTCAAGATCATATAATAAAATATATAAATGAAGGTATAAGCAAAAAAGAAGCAATTAAATGTGTTGCTAAAGATAGAGGTATACCTAAAAGTGAAGTTTATAAATTTTCAATTGATATATAAATATGAGGCTATGTTTTAGCAGAGTGTTGATATATGCATAAGCAAAGTGGACGGAGTAATTGAACTT